>NZ_JBSFNC010000152.1:0-21394 GCF_053586895.1 Amycolatopsis sp. NPDC003731
GGCGGGAAAGCGTGCCTTGACCCGGCACCACCGTCCGCGTGCTGGCTTCGGATCGGGGTGGCGGGGGAGGGCTGGGTGGGGTGCCGGGTTCGGGCGTCCACGTTCCGTTCGGGTTGATGCCTTCGCTGGCGTAGGAGGTCGCACGCGGGGGTGCCGATAAACCGGGCCGGCACCCCCGCGTCCCCAGGGGGTCAGCCCATGACCTCGTGCAGGCACAGCACGTTGCCTTCGGAGTCGGTGAACCAGGCCGCCCGCTCGTTGCCCAGCTGGGCGATGTGGTCCACCGTCTTAAGGCCCTCCATCTCGAAGTCCTGGAACCGCACGCCGCGGTCCTCCAACGTCTTGACCTCCGCCGGCAGGTTGCCGACCTCGAAGCTCAGGGCCGTGTTCTCGCTCTGCGAGCCCTCCGGCATCGGGCGGAGGCCGATGGCGCCGCCGGCGGCCGCGAAGTAGAGGGTTCCGTCTTCGCCCTTCCCCGTCTGCTTCAGGCCGAGGGCGTCCGCGTAGAAGTGGCCGGCGCGTTCACTGTCGGTCACCGGAAGCATCGTCGTGATGGTCGATTCGGTCAGCATGGATCTCATGGTGCGCCGTCAGCCGCACCGGGTGTGACCTCGACTTTTTCAACGGTCGGAATTGAACGCGCGCAGTGTCCGCATCGCTTCGGCCAGTGCCGGGGCGTCGTCGCCGAGCGGGGTCAGCACGATCCGGCGCAGGATGTCGGCCGCCGCCGCGCGGGCCCGGTTCGCCACGTCCAGGCCGTGGTCGGTCAGCGCCGCGAACGTGACGCGGCGGTCGTCGGGGCTCGGGATGCGGCAGATCAGGTCGGCCGCGACCAGGCGATCCGCCACCTTCGTGAAGCCGCCGCTGGACAGCGCCGCCTCGGTGGCCAAGCGGGTCATCGGCATCCGGTGCTCGGGCGAGCGCACCAGCCGCAGCAGGATGTCGAACGACGCGGGCGCGAGCCCGAAGCGCTCGGCGATCTCGCCCATCAGCGTGTCCTGGGTGGCCAGGTAACCCTCGATGACCAGGCCCCACCAGGTGACGATCTCGTCGTCGTCGGCTTCCACGCACCGCAGTTTACCGCAAAACTTCGCCGGATTATTTCTTCCTGGGAAGATGTCAGCCCGTTTGTACGAACCGTATACCGGACGTCCCTACGATCGGCCGATGACTAACGAGGCACTACAGCGTGCTACCAAACTGCTGGACGCCGTCATCCTCGCCGACGGGCACAACGACCTGCCGTGGGAGCTGCGGCAGCACGGTGGCCCGAACCCGGTCGAGGCGGCCGCGTCCCTCGACCTGACCGTGCGGCAGCCCGCTCTGCACACCGACTTCCCGAAGCTCGCCGACGGCAAGCTCGGCATGCAGTTCTGGTCGGTGTACGTGCCCTGCGAGTTCGAGGGCCACAGTGCCGTGACCGCCGTCCTGGAACAGGTGGAAGTCGTCCACCAGCTGGTCGAGCGCTACCCCGACCGGCTCCGGCTGGTCACCACCGCGGACGAGGCCGAGGCCGCGTTCGCCGACGGCCGGATCGCGTCGCTGCTCGGGGCCGAAGGCGGGCACAGCATCGCCGAGTCGATCGGCGTGCTGCGGAGCCTGCGCCGCCTCGGCGTCCGCTACATGACGCTGACGCACAACTTCAACACCACCTGGGCCGATTCGGGCACCGACGAGCCGGCCCACGGCGGGCTCACCGAGTTCGGCCGCGACGTCGTGCGCGAGATGAACAAGATCGGGATGATGGTCGACCTGTCGCACGTCGCGCCGTCGACGATGCGGGCGGCGATCGAGGTCAGCTCGGTGCCGGTGATCTTCAGCCACTCCTCCTGCATCGCGGTGAACGACCACCCCCGCAACATCCCCGACGACGTCCTGGCCATGCTGCCCGGCAACGGCGGCGTCGCGATGATCACCTTCGTGCCCGCGTTCGTCTCGCCGAAGGTCGCCGCCTGGAACGAACGGCTCGAGGCCGCGATGGCCGAGGCCGGGCTGGAGTACCGGAACCTGGCCTTGCGCGGGAAGTTCATCCGGGAATGGGACGGGCCGACGAAGCCGCTGGCGACCGTGGAGGACGTCGTAGCGCACGTCGAGCACGCCCGCGAGGTCGCCGGCATCGACCACATCGGCCTCGGCGGCGACTACGACGGCGTCGGCTCGCTGCCGGAGGGGCTGGAGGACACGTCCAAGTACCCGGTGTTGTTCGCGGCCCTGCTCGAGCGCGGGTGGAGTGAGGACGACTGCGCGAAACTGGCCGGCCGGAACACGCTCCGCGTCCTGCGGGAGGTCGACGGTTTCGCCCGTTAGGGGGTTTGAGGCAGCGCTCCCCGCACGCCGGACGGACACTGGGCACATGACGCACGCGCGCGGGGGCGCGGCCGACCGCCCCACCGGTCCCACCCACCACGACCTGCCGGGCACCGACGTGCCGGAAGGCGCACTGGAACCCGCCGAGCTGCGGGCCGGCGACGTCCGCCCGGGCGCGGAGGAGGTGACGCCGGTGCGGCCGGCGCCGTCCCGGCCCGCACCCGCGAAGATCAAGCGCACCCGGATCAGCGGCACCTGGGTCGCGGTCATCGCCGGCCTGCTCGTGCTGGTCCTGCTGCTGATCTTCATCCTGCAGAACCTGGACTCGGTGACCGTGCACTTCTTCGGCGGCGAGGGCAGCCTGCCGCTGGCCATCGCCATGCTGTTCTCGGCCATCGGCGGGGCGGCGCTGGTCGCGCTGATCGGCGGCGCCCGGATCCTGCAGCTGCGGAAGCAGGCGCGCCGCCGTTAGACGATGATCGACGTCATCCCGAGCAGGGTGGCGCAAACGTTTTCGTCCCCGGACGTCCGGACGCGGCCGAGGTCCGCCGGGTTGCGGGTGCAGAGCCGCCAGAACGTGTCCAGGTCCGTCGTCACGGTGGCCAGCGGGGTGCGGGACGGCGGGGCGCCGCGGTCCACGGCCCAGCCGTCGCGCTCGCGGCGCGCGTGCCACTTGCCCTGGCCGGTCACCGTGTAGCCGACCTGCTTGCCGACTCGAGCGTCGACGTCCCGCAGGGTGTGCGGCAGCGCCCTCATGAACGTGTCCGCGATCGGCTCGGCGTACTCCGCCTCCAGCGGCGTGTGCTCCAGGGCCTCGCGGATCTGCACGTGGTGGACCCAGAACTCCGAATAGTCGCGGGCCGCGTCCAGCCAGCGCGGCGCGGGCTCGTCACCGGCCCAGCTCACCGGGATGCCGAGGACGTCGAGGTCCAGCTGGGCCCAGTACTCGGTCGTCTGGCCCATGAACTCGTACAGCATGGTGAGCAGGACGTCCGTCGACAGCCGGCGGCACGCGACGACCCACTCCTCGTTGATCCGGTCGATGAACCGGGCGAACGGCTCCCCCGGACGGGGGGTGTCCGCCTGGTGGCCGTCCCGGCCGCGGGACAGCCGGCCGACCTTGTCGCCCAGCAGGTGGGCGGCGACGTCCTTGACCGTCCAGCCCGTGCACATCGTCGACCGCGTCCAGTCTTCGTCGGTGAGGGCGCCGAGCAGCGTCATCAGCGCTTGTTCTTCTTTGGAGAAGTACGGGAGGACGTCGATCGGCGGGCCCCAGCGCGTCGGACTCATGTGGTCATCCAAACACCGTGTTGTTCCGGGGCTTCGCCCCAGGCCGGGGGCTCCGCCACCCGGACCCCCGAGGGATGGGGTCATTCGGCCTACCCGCAGGTAGCATCACTCGCGTAAGCAGAGGGGAGTCCGCCGGTGAACGCAGAGCGACCGAACGGCCGGGGTGCCGCCGACGACGTGGCCGACCTGGCTCGCCGCGCCGGTCAGCTGGCGGGCTGGGCCGCGCGCACCGGCTTCGCGCTCGGCCGCAAGCTGCCCGGGGTCGAGACCGCCGAACGCGGCGTCCGGCAGGTGGAGCGCCAGCTGCTGACCGAGCTGCGCCGCCGGCTCGACGAGGTCGACGACCCGTACCACGCGGCGCTCACCGCGGCGTCGGCGATGAACCGCGCGACGGTTCCCCGCGAAGCCGCCGTCACGCTGGTGCCGGTGCGGGACAACCACGCCGAGCCGCTGCGCGCGGCGATGGCCGAGCTGCTGAACCACTCCATCGGCTTCGGCCGCGAGCGCGCCCGCGAGTACTTCTACGCGATCATCCTGCGCCAGCTGACGCCGGACGAGGCGCGGATCCTGTCCGCGCTGTCCGACGGCTCGCCGTTCCCCGCCGTCGACGTCGTCGAGCGGACCGGCCTCGGCGGCAACGGCCGGGTCGTGCTGCGCAACGCCTCGACGGTCGGCAAAGCGGCCGGGGTGTCGCTGCCCGACCAGGTGCCCGGCTACGTCACCCGGCTGATCGGGCTCGGCCTGGTCGACCTGGACGAAGAGGTGCCGTCGCTGGAGACGCAATACGAGATCCTGCTGACCGACGAGACGGTGCGCGAGGCCGAGAAGCACGTCCGGCGCGCGAAGTTCGTCCGCCGGACGATCCACGTCTCGCGCCTCGGCGCGCAGTTCTGGCAGGCCTGCGACCCGAGCTTGGGTTAGCGGGATGGGGGCCTTCTTCGCCGGCATCGCCGCCGACTTCGCCCAGCACTGGCCCCTCTACGTCTCGATCCCGATCGTCGCGGCGCTGATCGGCTACGGCACCAAGCTGGTCGCGATCCGGATGATGTTCCAGCCGGTGGAGTTCATCGGCGTCAAGCCGTTCCTGGGCTGGCAGGGCATCGTCCCGAAGCGCGCGGCGCGGATGGCGAGCATCGCCTGCGACACGATGACCGAGCAGCTGATCAAGCCGGCCGAGGTGGTCGCGCGGCTGGACGCGTCCCGCATCGCCCAGGAAATCGAGAAACCGCTGCTGGCGGGGGTCGAGGACATCGTCCGCGAGGTGGTGGGCCACTACCAGCCGGGGCTGTGGGAGTCTCTCCCGGTCCGCGTGCAGCGGCTGGTGATCGAGCGCGTCCAGCACGAGTCGCCGCGGATGATCGCGGCCGTGCTCGACCTGATCAAGTCCGATGTGGACAGTGTGTTCGACCTCAAGGGCATGGTGGTCACCAGCCTGGTCAAGGACAAGCGCCTCCTGAACCGGATCTTCCAGGAGGCGGGCGCGCAGGAGTTCAAGTTCATCGCGCGCTCGGGCCTGGTGTTCGGCGGCGCGATCGGCGTCGTCCAGATGGTGGCCTGGGTGCTGTTCAAGTTCCCGCCGATCATGCCGGTGTTCGGCCTGTTCACTGGCTGGTTCACCGACTGGCTGGCACTACGGATGATCTTCTACCCGATCGAGCCCCGCCGGTACTTCGGCGTGCAGTGGCAAGGCCTGTTCCTCAAGCGGCGCGCGGAAGTCGCCGAGGCGTACGGGTCGTTGATCGCGAAAGAGATCATCACCCCGCACAACGTCATCGAGGCGATCTTGCACGGCCCGCTGTCGGACCGGGTGCTGGCGTTGATCCAGCGCCAGCTCGACCGCGAGCTCGGCAGCGTCGCGAAGCCGCTGCTCGTGTTCGCGGTCGGCAGCCGCAAGTACCAGGACATGAAGCTGGCGATCTCGTCCCAGATCATGTCCCGCCTGCCGGAGACGATGCGCTACATCGAGGACTACGCGACGGACGCGATGGACATCCGCAACGTGCTGGTGTCGAAGATGAAGCAGCTGTCGCCGAAGGAGTTCGAGAGACTGCTCCGGCCGGCTTTCGAGCAGGACGAGTGGATCCTGATCGCGACGGGCGCGGTGCTGGGCTTCGCGGTCGGTGAGGCGCAGGTGCTGATCCTGGAGCACCTGGCGGCTTAGGCGAAGTCGTAGGCCCGCCGCGCTTCGGCGACCTTCTCCCGGTGCTTCGCCGCCCACGCCGACAGTGCGTGAAGCGGCTCGTCCAGCTCCGCCGCGTGCGCGGTCATCGTGTACTCGACACGCGGTGGGACCTCCGGGTACACCTTCCGCGTCACCAGGCCGTTGCGCTCCAGCCCGCGCAGGGTCAGCGACAGCATCCGCCGCGACACGCCCGTGAGCGCCTTCTCCAGTTCGCTGAACCGGCGGGGGCCCTGGCCCAGCTGGACCAGGACGCGGATCGCCCACTTGTCGCCCACCAGGTCGAGGACTTCGCGCAGGGAGCACATCTCCGCGGAAGGGATTTCGCCGTTGTCCATCGTCGTGACCTCGTTCGTAACAGACGTGTGCCGTCGTACCAGAAAAGTGCCGTCTTCCTGCGGGAACGCCGACGGTCCACGATCGATTCCGCCCACCACGGAAAGGATCCGGGATGACCAAGACAGTGCGGTTCGCGACCGAAGGCGGACCGGAAGTGCTGGAGCTCGTGGACGTCGACCTCGGGGGACCGGGCCCCGGTGAAGTGCGGCTGCGGGTGGAGGCGATCGGGCTCAACCGGGCCGAGGCGATGTTCCGCGCCGGGACCTACTTCGAACGCCCCGGCGTGTTCCCGGCCCAGCTCGGCTACTCGGCGGCGGGGATCGTCGAAGCCCTCGGCGAGGGCGTCACCGGCTTCGAGGCCGGCGATGCGGTCAGTACGGTCGCGGGCTTTTCGATGCGGGACTACGGCGTCTACGGCGAGGCGGCGATCGTCCCGGCGTCCGCCGTTCTCCGCCGCCCGGACAGGCTCGACGCGGTCGAGACCGTCGCGTTGTGGGGGCCGTTCCTCACCGCCTATGGCGCGCTCGTCGACGAAGGGCACGTGCGTCCCGGCGACTTCGTGCTGATCACCGCCGCGTCGAGCAGTGTCGGGCTCGCCGCGATCGACGTCGCCAACCACATCGGCGCCATCCCGATCGCCGCCACGCGCACCGCGGCCAAGAAAGCCCGCCTCGAAAGGGCCGGTGCCGCCCACGTGATCGTCACCGACGACGAGGACATCGCCGAGCGCACGAGGGAGATCACCGGAGGGAGGGGAGCCGAGTTCGTCTTCGACGCGGTCGCCGGCGAAGGCGTCCGCAAGCTGGCCGCGGCCACCGCGAAGGGCGGGGCGCTCGTCGTCTACGGTGCGCTCGACACGAAGGAAACCCCGTTTCCACTGTGGTTCGTGCCGACCATGCGGCTGTTCAACGCGTTCGACCTCACGCTGGACCCTGATCGCCTGGCCCGCGCGGCGCACTTCGTCCGCGCCGGGGTCCGGGCCGGCACGTTCCGGCCGCGCGTGGACCGCACCTTCGACCTCGGCGGCATCGCCGAAGCGCACCGGTACCTCGAGGCGAACGGCCAGTTCGGCAAGGTGGTGGTCACCGTGGGCCGCTGAGCGGGTGAACAACTCCACCCGAACGGCCGTACCCCCGGACGTATCCCCGGCGTCACTCTTCGCCTCTACTCTGCGTCGGGAAGACGGGAGAACTCCCATGGACGGGACCGCGGAACCGTGGCGGCAGGAAATCCGGCTCGCGCTGACCATGGTCGGCGGGGCCAGCCTGGCCATCTGGATGGGCGGGGTCGCCACCGAGACGTCGCAGCTGCTGCGGGAGTCGCGGAGCGCGGATGGCGGTGGTCTCTACCGGAAACTGCTCGACCTCCTCCGCGCGAGCGTGTCGATCGACGTCCTCACCGGGACCAGTGCCGGCGGGATCAACGCCGCCTGTCTCGGCCTGGCCGAGGCCTTCGGGTCGACGCCGCAGGTGCTGCGGGACACCTGGATCACCACCGGTTCGCTGGAAAACCTGATCCGGGACGCCAAGGAAGCGCAGCCGCGGTCGGTGCTCGACGGGGACCGCGTGCTGCTCGGGGACGTCGAACGGGCGCTGCGGCAGATCACCTCCGAAGGCGCGCCGCCGGTCGACGAGCCCGACATCACCGTGCTGCTCACCGGCACCATGATCGACGGCGAGACCACCCGGTTCGACGACGCGCTCGGGAACCTGGTGCGGGACACCGAACACCGGATGCTCTTCCGGTTCTGCGGTCCACTGTGGACGATCGGGGTGGAGGGGCCGCTCGCGCTGGCGGCCCGCTCCACCGCGTCCTTCCCCGGCGCGTTCGAGCTGTCGCGGATGCCGATCGGCACCGGCGGCACCGACCGGCTGCACCCCGACATGACGCCCTACACCGAACTGACCCGCTCGCACTGGCTGACCGACGGCGGAGTGCTGCTCAACAAGCCCCTGCGGCCCGCGCTGCGCGAGATCTTCGAGCGCCCGTCGCACGCCGACGTGCGGCGGCTGCTGCTCTACGTCGTGCCGACCGGTGAAGGCGTGACCGACGCCGTCGAGTGCGATCCGGCGCACCCGCCGCTGCTGTCCAACGCCATGGCCAAGGTCGTCAACACCGTGATGAGCCAGTCGATCAGCGCCGAGCTGGACGACCTCACCCGGCACAACGACGCCGTGCTCCGCGCGCGGGACACCCGCGTCTCGCTCGCCGCGCTCGGCCTGCGCGGCGGGCCCGAGTGCCTGGTCGACGCGCGGATCGCGGCCGCCTACCTCGAGCGCCGGACCGCCGAGGACGCGGCCGAGCTGGTGCGGGTCGCCGCCCGGCGGTACGCATTGTCCGAAGCCGGCACCTCCGACCGCGACTGGGCGTCCGGGATGTCGCGGCAGCTGCGCGCGATCGCCGTGACCGGGCTGAGCAGCGGCGTCCCCACCGGGCCGCCCGCCGCCGGACTGCAGGTGCCGGAACTGGTCGGCTACCGGACGACCGCGCTCGACGACGCCGTCGCCACCGGCCTCCAGCTGGTCAACGCCGGGTTCCGGCTCCGGCCGAACGCCGCCCGCGCGGCCACGCTCAACGACGCGCGCGCCCAGCTGCACGCGGCGCGCCGGACCGCCGGCCGTGGCGTGCGGCTGGCGCAGTGGGTGGCCGCGCACGCCGCGCCCGGCGCGAGCAGCACCCTCGAGGTGTGGATCCGCGAGCTCGCCGAGGAGTGGGCCGGGCTGGGCCGCTCGGCCGCCGTCGCCGAAGCGTGGCCGAAGGTCGTCGCGGGCCTGCGGGCGGCGGCTCCGACGTTGCGGGCGCTGGCCGACGCCGACCCCGAGAAGTCCGGCACCGTCACGACCCTGCTGAACTGGCTGGCGCTCGGCCCGGACGCCGCGGGCACCGACGAGGTCGTCCAGGCGCGGCTGCTCACCCTCCACGTCGCCACGCGCGGGCTGCTCGCCCAGGCACCGTCGGTCGACCAGCGGGTCGACCTCGTGCAGGTCAGCGCCGATTCGCGGACGCTGCTGGACATGACGCGGCGCCGGTCGTGGGACAAGCTGACCGGGATGCAGGCGAGCTACTTCGGCGCGTTCTACAAGGCGTCCTGGCGGGCCAACGACTGGATGTGGGGCCGCATCGACGGCGCCGGCTGGCTGGTCCAGTGCCTGCTCGACCCGGTCCGCCTCGAAACGCTGCGGGACATCGTCGGGCCCGAGCGGTTCCGCGAGGAGTTCGTCGCCGCGCTGAAGCCCCTCTGGCGCAAGCCGGACGAGCTCGACCGGTGCACGCCGGCCGAAACCGGGCAGCTTCGCGACCAGCTGGCGGCCGAGCTGGCGTTCCTCGGCCTCGACGCCGATCTCGAGCCGGTGGCCGCACCGGACGCCGACCGGCCGATCAGCATGCCGGTGACGGCCATGGTGCTGGCCCGGACGCGGCAGGCCGAAATCGCCGCGGAGGAGCTCCCGGTCGTCACCCTCGCGTCGCGCTACGACGCCGACGACCGCCGGGGCATCGAGAAGGCGCTGGCCGGCGACCTGCCCCGGAGCGATGTCGGCGCCGCGCAGGCCCAGTTCCAGGCCTGCCGCGTCTCGGCGGAGAAGCTCGCCGGGGAGCAGGGCACCGCCCGGCTGACCCGGACGCTCGTCGCGCTCGGCGCCGCCACGGTCAACGCCGGGACGGTCGCGTTCCGGCTGCCCGGCGGCTGGCCGCAGACCGTCGCGGGCATGCTGCGGACGGTCGCCAGGAGCACGGCGAGGGTCTCGCAAGGCGCGTCCCGGCTCGGTACGGCCGGCTCGCTGGTGGCCGGCGTGCTGGCGCTGCTGGCCGGGCTGGTGATCGGCAACAACGGCGGCGCTGTCCTGCAGTGGGTCGGCCTCCCGGTCCTCGCGGGCGCGGCCGTCTACCTGGCGACGGCGCTGCTCACGACGGGCCACAAAGTGCGCTGGCTGTTCACCGCGCTGGGGGCGCTGGTCGTGGCGGCTCTGCTGCTGGCCGCGTTCCTGCCGCCGCTCGCGCGGCCGTTCTTCGGCTGGCTCGGTGACGTCGTGGCCGGCTGGCGCCGCGGCGAGGGCGCGGTGTGGTGGCTGCTCGTCTCCGGGCTGCTGATCCTGCCCGCGGTCGTGACGCCGGTGAGCGCTCTCCTGCGCCGCCTCGGCCATCGCCGTGCCCGCAACCGGGAAGCGAAGGCCGTCGTGCTCGAAGTGGCCCGGCGGCCGTCCCCGAAGACGGTGGAACGCGCTCCGGAGCCGAGTTCGCGCTGAGCGTTTCCGGCCCGTCGCCTTGCGATCATTCCGATTTGGGTTCATCGTGCGGATAGGTCACGGGCTGTGCGTCCGCGCCCCGAGCGCGCGTGTGCCCATGAGCCGGCCGGTTCAAACATGTTTGTGTGACTGCTCACCGGGTACATCGCGTCCCCGCAGGTCATCACGGGGGTCGTGAGCTGCGTCGCTGGCAGGCGGAAAATTCTCTGTTACGTTTCCTGAGTATGTCCGTAACGCACTTGATCGAAAGCCCGACCAAGGCGGACGGCGCGGAGCTGTGGCGAATCGCGCGTGATTCCGCCAAGCTCGATCTCAACTCGCCGTACGCATACATGCTGTGGTGCCGCGATTTCGCCGGGTCTTCGGTGGTCGCGCGTGAGGACGGCAGGGCGGTCGGTTTCGTCATCGCCTACCGCAGGCCGGACGCGCCGGACTCGGCGCTCGTCTGGCAGGTCGCGGTGGACAGTTCGCAGCGGGGGAAGGGCCTGGCCGGGGCCCTGCTCGACGCGCTGTACACGCGCCTGGTCGGCGAGGGGGTGCGTTACCTCGAGACCACCATCACCCCGGACAACGAGGCGTCCATCCGGCTGTTCGCGTCGTTCGCGAAGCGGTGGGACGCCGCAACGGAAACCAGTGTGCTGTTCGACGGCGAGGATTTCCCCGAAGCGGGGCACCTGCCGGAAGAGCTTTACCGCATCGGGCCGCTGACCATACCGACGAATCCGGGCGATTAGGAGCGAAAGAAACACATGAGCATCTTCGAAGAGCTCGAATCCGAAGTACGCAGCTACAGCCGTGGCTGGCCGGTCGTGTTCGACCGCGCGCAGGGCAGCCACTTGTACGACGAAAGCGGGAAGCCCTATCTGGACTTCTTCGCGGGAGCCGGCGCGCTGAACTACGGGCACAACAACCCGCAGCTGAAGCAGGCCCTGATCGACTACATCCAGCGCGACGGCGTCACCCACGCCCTGGACATGTTCACCGTGGCCAAGCGCGACTTCCTGCAGACCTTCCGCGACAAGGTCCTCGACCCGCGCGGGTTCGGCTACAAGGTCGTGTTCCCCGGCCCGGGCGGCGCGAACGCCGTCGAGGCCGCGCTGAAGCTGGCGCGCAAGGTGACCGGCAAGGAAGCGGTCATCAACTTCACGAACGCCTTCCACGGCATGACCCTGGGCGCGCTGTCGGTCACCGGCAACTCGATGAAGCGCGGCGGCGCCGGCGTCCCGCTGGTGCACGCCACCCCGATGCCGTACGACAAGTACTTCGACGGCGCGATGCCGGACTTCCTCTACTTCGAGAAGCTCCTGCAGGACTCCGGCAGCGGGCTCAACGAGCCGGCCGCGGTGATCGTCGAAGGCGTCCAGGGCGAGGGCGGCATCAACGCCGCGCGCCTGGAATGGCTCCGGGGCCTCGACGACCTCTGCAAGCGCCACAACATCCTGCTGATCCTCGACGACGTCCAGATGGGCTGCGGCCGCACCGGCCCGTTCTTCTCCTTCGAGGACGCCGGGATCACGCCGGACATCGTCTGCCTGTCGAAGTCCATCAGCGGCTACGGCATCCCGATGGCGCTGACGCTCATCAAGCCGGAACTCGACGTCTGGGAGCCGGGCGAGCACAACGGCACCTTCCGCGGGATCAGCCCGGCGTTCGTCACCGCCAAGGAAGCGATCGACGTCTACTGGAGCGACGACGCGCTCGAGAAGTCGACCAAGGCCAAGGGCGAGCGCATCGCGGCCGCGTTCTCCGGCATCGTCGAGGCCTACCCGGAAGCGAACCTGCTCGCCAAGGGCCGCGGCCTCGCGCGCGGCATCGAGTTCGCCAGCGGCGACCTGGCCGGCCGGGTCTGCGCGGAAGCGTTCGCCCGCGGCCTGCTGATGGAAACCTCCGGCCCCGACGGCGAAGTCATGAAGCTGCTTCCGCCGTTGACGCTGACCGACGACGAGCTGACGCAGGGCCTGTCGATCATCGACGAGTCCGTCAAGGCCGTCCTGACCAAGTAAGGGAGTTCGCCCGTGCTCGTCCGCACACTCGACGAGATCACCGACACCGACGCCGACATCAAGACCGAGAACTGGCGCAGCAAGCGGATCATCCTCGCCAAGGAGGGCGTCGGCTTCTCGGTGCACGAGACCACGCTGTACGCGGGGACGGTCAACGACTTCTGGTACGCCAACCACATCGAAGCGGTGTTCATCACCTCCGGCGAGGGCGAGATCGAGGATCTGGCCACCGGCAAGGTGTACGAGCTCAAGCCCGGCACGCTCTACCTGCTCAACGACCACGACAAGCACCAGGTCCGGCCGAAGACCGAGATCAAGTGCGTGTGCGTGTTCAACCCGCCGGTGACGGGCCGCGAGGTGCACGACGAGAACGGCGTGTACCCGCTGATCACCGAGTAAGTACCGGAGAGGAAACAGGAGGCGAAGCCCGTGACGCTGACGGACACCCGGGTCGACGACGGTTACCCGACCCGGATCACCGGTACGCCGGCGCACCTGCCGCGCGTGCACCCCACGGTGTGGGGTACCGAAGCCGACGGCCCGATCGACGCCGCCACGCTGGCGAACCACGAGACCAAGGGTTACACCGTGGTCGAGGACATGCTCTCCGTCGGAGAGGTCCAGACGTACTGGCAGGAGCTGGTGCGGCTGTCCTCCGACCGGGAGCTGGCCCGTGACGAGCGCGTGATCACCGAGGCGAAGACCGGTGAGGTCCGGTCGATCTTCGACGTCCACGAGATTTCGGGCCTGATCGCCGAGCTGGTGCGCGACCCGCGCGTGCTGGACCGGGCGCGGCAGCTGCTGGGCTCCGAGGTGTACGTCCACCAGAGCCGCGTCAACTACATGCCCGGCTTCAAGGGCACCGGGTTCTACTGGCACTCGGACTTCGAAACCTGGCACGCGGAGGACGGCATGCCGTCGCCGCGCGCGGTCAGCTGCTCCATCGCGCTGACCGACAACTACCCGTTCAACGGCGGGCTGATGATCATGCCGGGCTCGCACCGGACGTTCGTCCAGTGCGCCGGCGAGACGCCGGAGGCGAACTACAAGAGCTCGCTCAAGGACCAGCGGGTCGGCGTGCCGAGCGAGGACGACATCACCAAGATGGCGGCCGAGCACGGCATCGACCAGTTCACCGGCCAGGCGGGCTCGGCCCTGTGGTTCGACTCGAACATCATGCACGGCTCGGGCAACAACATCACGCCGTACCCGCGCTCGAACATCTTCCTGGTGTTCAACAGCGTGGAGAACGCGCTGCAGGAGCCGTTCGCGGCGAGCACCCCGCGGCCCGCGTTCATCGCCGGCCGCGACTCGACGCCGATCACGCGCTGAGGCTCCTGGCTCCGGCTCTGACGGGGGCCCGGCCGGCGGATTGCGCCGCGCCGGGCCCTTTGCCGTGGGCAGGTCGCGGCGCCGGCCCGCCGAGCTCCCCACGGCAGGCGTGGACCGGCGAAGGCTGAGGCTCGTCCGCCCGATGCCGCGAATGACTCATTCGCGACCTCCCACGTCCCGAATGAGTCATTCGCGACACTGCTGCGCGCGGTCTGGGGAGGCGCGCGGGGCCGTCCCGCAGGCCGGAAGCTTCGCGAAGCGCCCGACCCTGACCCGCCCGTGACTGACTCGGTGCGCCCTGTTACCGTGTCGCCACCGCGCGGGTGTGTGGCCCGTGCAACACGTCTTCGTCGACGGCCGGCGGCGGGTGCTTCGCTCGGGGTGAGCTCACCTGCCCGGTCGCCCTCGGTGGCGGACGGGCGGACCGGCCCCCTGGCGGCCCGGCCGGAAGTTTCAACGGCAGCCCCGCACCACCGGATCGGGACCGGTGGTGCGGGGCTCCGTCATGTCCGCGCCAATCGCAGACGGGCCCGGCCCGGGCCGCGGAATCCGCAGCGTGACGAAACCTCCTGGTCCCGGCCCGGTGGGGCGGTATTCGCCGGCCGGTCATCACGGTAGGTTGACTTTTCCGGCGGGGGCGACGCCGGGGACACCGTGGACCCGGGGAGGTGGGCGCGAGCATGGCCCAGACCCGGCTCCAGCTGCTCGGGCCCGTTCAGCTCTTCCACGGCGACGACCCCGTCCCGATCGGCGGCCCCGGCGTCCGCGGCCTGCTCGCGCTGCTGGCGTTGCGGCCCGGCAAGGTCGTCGGGCTCGACGAGATCATCGACGCCCTGTGGGGCCACGACCCGCCGGCGACCGCCCGCACCATCGTCCACGGCAACGTTTCGCACCTGCGGCGGATCCTGCGCGACCTCGACGGCCCGCGCATCCTCACCACCCCGCCGGGCTACCGGCTCGACATCGAACCCGACCGGATCGACGTCCACCGGGCGCGCACGCTGCTGGACCGCGCGTCGGTGGCCACGCCGGAGGTCGCCGCCGCGCTGCTGGCCGAGGCCCTCGCGCTGTGGCAGGGCCCGGCGCTGGGCGGGGTGCCCGACTCCCTCGAGGCGCCCGAGCTGGAGGACCTCCGCCTCGCCGTGCACGGCGCCCGCGTCGACGCCGACCTCGAACTCGGCCGGCACGCGGAGCTGATCGTCGAGCTCAGCCCGATCGTCCGGGCCGATCCCCTGGCCGAGCGGACGGCGGGCCAGCTGATGCGGGCGCTGTACCACGCGGGCCGCCGCGGGGACGCGCTCGAGCTGTACCGGACCGTCTCCCGCGCGACGCTGCGCACCCTCGGCGTCGAGCCCGGTGCCGAACTGCGGTGGCTGCACGAGCGCGTCCTCAACGACGACCTCCCGGCGCGGGACGTCGTCGCCCCGGCCGCCGGTGCGGAGCCGGCGAAAGCGATTTCGCAGCTGCCCGCGGCGGTGCCCAGCCTGGCCGGGCGCACCGAGGAGCTGGCTTGGCTCGACGGCCTGGTCACCCGGGCCGAGGCCGGGCAGACGACGATCGCCGTGGTCAGCGGCACCGCCGGGGTCGGGAAGAGCACGCTCGTCGTGTGGTGGGCGCACCGGGTCGCGCCGCGGTTCCCGGACGGCGTCCTGTTCGCGTCGCTGCGCGGCTTCGACCCGCACCACCCGCCGCTGGAACCGGCCGAGCTGCTCACCCAGTTCCTGCTCGGCCTCGGCGTCGAAACCGCGAAGATCCCGGAGCTGCTGCACGAACGCGTCGCGCTCTACCGGTCGCTGATCGCCGGACGGCGGATGCTGGTGCTGCTCGACGACGCCCGCACGGCCGAGCAGGTGCGGCCGCTGCTGCCGCCGAGCGCGCGGACGATGACGGTGGTGACCAGCCGCTCGCGCCTGGACGGGCTCGCGGTGTCGAACGCGGCCAGGCAGCGCGTGCTCGGCACGCTCGCGCCCGACGACGCCGTGGCGCTCATCGAGGAGCTGGCCGGCCCGGCGAGCCTCAACCACGCGCTCGCGCGGCTCTGCGGCTACCTCCCGCTGGCCCTGCGGATCGCGGGCGCGCGGCTCTCGGCGAGCGCTCAGCGGACCGCGGAGGAACTCGTCGACGAGCTCGGCAACGAACGCACCAGGCTCGCTGGGCTGCAGGTCGACGGCGCCGACGACAGCGTCCGCGCGGCGTTCGACGTCTCCTTCCGCGGGCTGCCCGGCGAAGTCGCCGAGACGTTCCTGCAGCTGGGCGCGATCCCCGGCGTGCTCGTCGGGCCGCACGTGATGGCCGCGGTCGCGCAGATCCCGGTGGCCGAGGCCCGGCGCCGGCTGCGCGCGCTGGCCGCGCACAACCTCATCACCGAGACCGAGCGCGACGTCTTCGTGCCGCACGACCTCGTCTGGCTCTACCTGCGCGAACTCGCGGAGAAGGAACTCGGTGACAAGGAGCGCGACGAGGCGCTCGGCTGGACGGTCCGCTACTACCAGGCGGTGGCCGACCGGGCGCGGCGCCGGCTCGGCCGGGTCGCCGACCCGCTCGACTTCTCCGGGGTGCTCGCCGACGACGCGATGCCGCCGCTGCCCGGCTCCGCCGAGGCCCACGACTGGTTCGCCGCAGAGTGGCCGAACGTCCTGGCCGTCCTCGACGCCGCGGCTGCCGCGGGCCGCCACGACGACGTCTGGCGCCTCGCCCGCCTGACGCACACCTACTGGGTCACCTGCCCGCTGCTGGACGAGTGGACCCGGACGGCCGACCTCGGGGTCGCCGCCGCCGAAGCCGCGGGCGACGTCGAGGGGCAGTGCTGGCTACGGCTCGCGCGGTGCGAGATCGCGCTGACCTTCGAACTGCCGGGGTTCGGGCTCGCCGACGCCGAGCGGGCGGCGCAGCTGGCCGCCGACTCGGCCGACCGGCGGCTGCGGACGTCGGTGGACCTGCACCTCGGGCGCGCCCTGAGCCGCCTCGGCGAACACGACAAGGCGATCGAGCGGCTGGCCACGGCCGTCGCGAACGCGCCGGACGTCACCCTGCGCGGGCCGGCGCTCAGCAGCTGCGCGCAGGCCGAGAAGCGGGCGGGCCGGCTGGCCGATGCGATCGCCCACCAGCGCGCCGGCCTGTGGATCGACCGCGAACTGGGGGACGACGACCAGGTCGTCGTCTCCCTCGACAAGCTGGCCGAGCTGAACCTGCGGGCCGGGGACCACGAGGCCGCCGAGCGGTACGCCTGGGAGGCGATCGACCTGGCGATCAGCCGCGAGTTCGTCGCGCGCGAAGGGGCGCTGCGGCTGACGCTGGGCCGGGTGCTGCGGGCCCGCGGCGACATCGACGGCGCGCGGGAACAACTGGCGTTGTCGGTGCGCATTTACGAGCGCGTGCACCCGAAGCTCGTCGGTGAGGTCCGCACCGAACTCGCCGATCTGCAGTGAACCGCATTCCGACAGTTTCGCTCTGCCGGAATTTCGTTGCGAATGGGTCACGACCCCGCCCGCACGCTCAATCCTTAGTGGATTCTTAGTGGGCGCGGGCGGTGTCCGCGTAGGTTCGGCGGTGCCGGCAGAGCCCTAGGGGAGGGGCAGGCGGAGACGCCGGTGCCAGGCCCCGCGCGGGAAACTCCGCGTGGGACCCGGAGCCGCCAGGAGCGGCTCGTGGCGGCCCGGCCGGCCGACTTGGGGGTAGGCCGGCCGGTCGCCAGGCGGGTTGCCGCGCCCGGTCAGCCGACGTTCGCCGTGCAGAGCGCGATCGTCGCCCCGCTGTTTTCCGCGACCTTCTTGCCGTCGACGAGAATGGCGCACTTGATTTCGTTGCTGACCGTCGCATTGCGGGTGTCCGCGGTGAGCGTCAGCAGGTACGAGCCATTGTTGTAGGACGCTTGCCCCTGCCACGCGTCGGTGCTGGCCGGCGCGTTTTCGGTGCGCTGGTCGTTGAGGCTGCCGTAGCGCACGGTCGCGCCGCCGGCGGAGGTGACCTGGAACGTCACGGCGTGCTTGTCGGTGGCCACCGCGGGCAGGTGCAGCCCGCTCTCGCCGCCGCTGAAGAAGGTCGAGTACAGCAGCATCCCGGCCGCGGTGAGCAGCGCGGCGGCCGTGACGACGGTGGCACCGATCGCCACCCCGCGGTCACCCACGGTGCCCTTCTTGGCCTGGACCAGCCCGGCCACGGCCAGGACCAGCCCGATCCCGCCCAGCGGCCACGCGACGAACTCGAGATCCGGGACGAACGTGACGGCCAGGGCGGCCACGCCGAGCAGCAGGCCGACGATCGCCAGGATGTTCCGTGCGGGCTTCGCATTGGCTTGACGACGCTCCGTGGCCGTCACCGGCGGCGCGGGCCGTCCGTGGCGCGCGGCAGCCTGCGGGTACTGCGGGTCGGTCATCATGCGAACCCCTTCGGGTGGGAGTGCGACGACGTTAACCCATAAGTGTGGCCCAGAACGAAATTGTTACATTCTGGAAAAAGTCATTGTCCCACCATTTGGGGTCAGGTATCGATATTTCCTGACATCGCGGGCATGACGTGGCCCGATGATCAATGGCAAGAATATCGGAGCTCCCACGGTTTTCGTGGCCGTTCGGCCCACGACGACCGTCGTTACCAGCGTTCAAGACGAAGGTTGCACAACGGACATTTCAGTCGAAAAGGCTTACTTCCGGGGTGATTTCGAGGAGTTCGAAAACGGGCCGGCCGCGGCGTCCGTCGATCGTCGTCGTGCGCACGACGCGCAACCGGGCGGTCACCGGCCGGTCGAGGTTCTCCTTGATCTGGTCGAGCAGGTCCGGCGCCACCGCGCCCTGGATCGTGCCGCCCGACTCGCGGTCGAGGTAGAAGATCCGGCGTCGCGTGCGGACCCCGTCGAGCCGGCCGCGGACCGTCTCGTAGCCGACCTCCTCGCGCGACTCGCGGAGGCTGCCCTGCAGGATCCGCGCCTGCTCGGTGGTCATGCTGCGGGTGACCTGCTCGCCCGCGGTCGGGGTCAGCGCCATCCCGATGCCGGCGTTCTTCGCGACGGCGTTGACGATGTCGCTCACCGCGTTGCGGACGGTGTCCCGCTGGAGCAGCACGGCGTCGAGCGCGCCGTCGTCCGAGCCGTTCGCCGGCAGGAAGTCGCAGAGCTCCTTGACCGCGCGCTCGGACAGCGTCTCGATGCCGTCGACGATCAGGGCGTCGTCGGCCAGCGGCTCCGGGAAGCCGAAGAAGATCGCGTTGCCCGCCTGGCCGCGCTGGATCAGCGGCGCCTTGTCCCGGTCGGTCTGCTGGACCTGGGTGACCTCGCCGGACGGGTTGCGGATGATGTGCCCGATCTTCGCCGTCGCGTCCTGCAGGGCGCGGCTGATGTCGGAGAAGGTGTAGGCGTCGATGGTCTGCTCGCCGATCACCGAGACGTGCAGCAGCGGGGAGCGGGACGTCCGCTCGAACTTGGCGTTGGCCGCCATCGCCGAGGCGCGGGCCAGGTCGTCGAGCCACGTGCCGCCGGGGATCTCGTCGGCGATGCGCCGGAACTCGTTCCTCACCAGATCATCTCCGGATAACCCCTGCCGCCTTCGGCCCAGACCTCGGCCCACACGTCTTCGTCGCCGGGGCGGCACAGGAAGCCGTCCAGCATGCCGCCGACCGGCTGCACCTGGTCGAGGTACATCGCCGGCTGCCCGACGATCACGCCGCGGAGCGTGAGCAGGCCGTAGAGCGCGGACCGGCCGGCGTCGTCGAGCCGCTTGAGCGCGCCCCACTCGTCCGGGATGAGGACGACGTCGAGGCCGCGCGGCGGGTGCGCGGTCCGGGTGATCAGCTCGCCGCCGATCCAGGCGCGGCCGGACGGGATGATCCGCCGGGCGACGCCGAGGTAGCTGTTGAGCGCGCTGAACAGGATCTCACGCTCGTTCTGGTGCGGGGCGTCGAACACCAGGCGTTCGTAGACGTCGGCGAGGTCACCCGCGTGCCGGCCCGGCGGCAGGACCTGCTGCGCCGTCCAATGGGGGAGCGCCACGCCACCCCCTCCTCAGCCCTCGCTCACAGTGCGTAGCCGAACTTACCAGGATGGGTGTCAGCCACCGCGCCCAGGCTGCTGCGGCCACTGCGGGGCCTCTTCGGACTCCGGCCAGGCGGGCTCTTCTTCGGTCGGCCAGTCCTCGGCCTGCGCGCCGCGCTGAGGGGGCAGGGGAAGGTGGCCCTCGCGGTGGCCGACGGGATCCTGTTCGTCGTCGTCGGGCGCACCGGCCCGGCGATCGGGCGGGTGCTGCGCCCAGGCGGCGGGGATGAACTGGGTCTGCTCGGTCGAGAGCGGGGGCGGGGGTTCGTACGCCGGTTCTGCTTCGGGTACTTCTTCGCGTGCGGGCTGGGGGCTGTGGGTGGTGGTGCGCAGGACGAGCCACGAGGTCAGCGCGCCCAGGGCGAAGGCGACGATCAGCCACAGCCAGATCTGCCCGAACAGCCAGAACATCAGCTCACCCCTCAAACGACCGTGATCTCGACACGCCGGTCTTCTTCGCCGCCGGTGGCCGGCCGGGTGTCGCCCAGCCCCCGGTAGGTCACGCGGTTGGTGGTCAGGCCGTTGGTGGTGAGGATCCGCGCGACGGCCCGGGCGCGGTCCCGCGAGAGCTTGAGGGCGGCGCTTTCCCCGCCGGGGCCGCGGGCGACGTGCCCGGTGACGCGGTACCGGAACCCGGCGGGCGCCTTGGCGAGGGCGATGGCGATGCTTCGCGCGGCCTGCTCGCCCTCCGGGGTGAGTTTCGCGGTGTCGGGCTGGAAGGCGATCGGGGCTTCGGTGAGCATCCGATCGATCTCGGCCTGGACGCCGGCCTTGTCGGTGGGCGGCGGAGCGGTGGTGCTGGTGGTCGGTGGCGGGCTCGTCGTCGTGGTGGTCGCCGGCGTGGTTGCGGTGGTGGTGCTGGGGGCCACGGGGGTGACGTCGCCGTTGACCTTGGCGGCCCGGACGCCGTCGACGCTCTGCACGATCTCGAGGGCCCGCAGCGCTTGCCCCGGCGGGAACCCGCTGAGCGTGGCATCCCGGCCGTCGAACCGGACATCCCCGGTCGGCAGACCGGCTTGGAAGAGGGCGGCTTGGGAGCGGGCGGTGAGGTCGCGTTCGATGCCGCCGGACCGAGTCCAGGTGGCGACCCCCGCGAGCAGCGCTGTGACCAGCACCGCAACCGGGACCACGAGGATCCAGCGCCGACGCATAAAGGGACTGTAAGCCGGGTGCGGCGGCTTGGCGACCTGAATCCGGGTGGTCATCCACAAGTTGTCCCCAGGCAAGTCGACATGTGGACAACTCGAGGCTTTGTGTTCGGTTGGGCACTTTCTGTCGGAGGGCGGCGGTAGGCTGGAGACGGGTGGTTCCCCCTGGGAGGGTGGGCCAGGTCCGGGGGTGTTTTGGGGCGGTTTCGGGCGGGCTGCGGTGTCGCGAATGACTCATTCGGGACGTCGGAGGTCTCGAATGAGTCATTCGGGACGTTCGAGGGCGCCCGGGTCAGCGGGGCTCTGCCAGCCCCAGCCCAGCCCCAGCCGATGCCGGGTTGGGCTCCGGCGGAGGCGGTCGGTGCTTTGTGGTGGGAGCGGGTCTGCTGGCTGGTCTTCGCCGGGACCGTGGCTGGGGGCGACAGGCTCGGTGCCCACCACCCCGAAGCTCGATTGTCACTACGGCCGGTGGTACCGGGTCAAGGCGGCCTTCGGGTTGAGGATCGCCTGGCGGCGGGCGAGCTGCC
>NZ_JBSFNC010000153.1:0-21007 GCF_053586895.1 Amycolatopsis sp. NPDC003731
GGCGCGGGCGGCTTCTTCGGCGATCGGCGTCCAGCCCACGTCGTGGCTGGTCTCCGTGGAGTCGGACGGCGGGGTTCGCGACCTCCGAACCGGCCGGCGCGCGGGCGCGTCCCGGTGGCGAAGGGAGGACCATGGTCCAGCGGTACGTGATGTCCATCGACCAGGGCACCACCTCCACCCGGTGCATCCTGTTCGACGCGCGCGGCCGGCTCGTCTCCGTCGTGCAGCGGGAGCACCAGCAGCACTTCCCGCGGCCCGGGTGGGTCGAGCACGACGCCACCGAGATCTGGCGGAACCTCTCGCGGATCGTGCCGCAGGCCCTCGCCGACGCGGGCGCGACCGCCGAGCAGGTCGTCGGGCTCGGGATCGCCAACCAGCGCGAGACCACCGTCCTGTGGGACCGGCGCACCGGCAACCCGGTCGGGCGGGCGATCGTCTGGCAGGACACCCGGACCGACGCGATGCTCGAACAGCTCGCCCGCGAACCCGGCGCCGACCGGGTGCGGCAGCTGTGCGGCCTCCCCCTCGCCACGTACTTCTCCGCTCCTCGCATCCGCTGGCTGCTCGAACGCACCCCCGGCCTGCGCGAGCGCGCCGAACGCGGGGACGTCCTCTTCGGCACCATCGAGAGCTGGCTGATCTGGAACCTCACCGGCGGCGCCGAGGGCGGCGTGCACGTCACCGACGTCACCAACGCCTCGCGGACCATGCTGATGAACCTGCGCACCCTCAACTGGGACGACGAGCTCCTCGAGTTCTTCGACGTCCCGCGCGCGATGCTGCCGGAGATCCGCTCGTCGACCGAGGTCTACGGCACGACGTCACGCGTGGTCCCCGGCATCCGCATCGCCGCCGCGCTGGGTGACCAGCAGGCGGCGCTGTTCGGCCAGACGTGCTTCGCGCCGGGCGAGGCGAAGTGCACCTACGGCACCGGCAGCTTCCTGCTGCTCAACACCGGCCCGACCCCGGTCCTGTCCACCCACGGCATGCTCACCACGGTCGGCTTCAAGATCGGCGACGAGCCCGCGGTGTACGCGCTCGAAGGGTCGATCGCCGTCACCGGGTCGCTGGTGCAGTGGTTCCGCGACGGCCTGGAGCTGATCGGCAGCGCGCCCGAGATCGAGACCCTCGCCCGGACGGTCGACGACAACGGCGGCTGCTACATCGTGCCCGCGTTCTCCGGCCTGTTCGCGCCGCACTGGCACAGCGAGGCACGCGGCGTCATCGCCGGGCTGACGTCGTACATCACGAAGGGCCACCTCGCGCGGGCGGTGCTGGAGGCGACCGGCTGGCAGACCCGCGAGGTCGTCGACGCCATGAACGCCGACTCCGGGCTCGCGCTCTCGACGTTGAAGGTCGACGGCGGGATGACCGCGGACAACCTGCTGATGCAGTTCATCGCCGACGTGCTCGACGTGCCGGTGGTGCGCCCGATGGTGGCGGAGACGGTGTCGCTCGGCGCGGCCTATGCGGCGGGGTTGTCCGTCGGGTACTGGCCGGACCTGGAGGGCCTGCGGCGCAACTGGCACCGGGCGGGCCAGTGGCTGCCGGCGATGGACCCGGCCCGCCGCGACTCCGAATACGCGCACTGGCGCCAGGCGGTGGAGCTGACGTTCGGCTGGATGCGCCCGGCCCCGGCCGCGGCGGCACCGGGTTCGGACCTGGTCGAGGTGCTGCTGGCCGACCACCGCCGGTTCGAGCAGCTGCTGCGCGACCTGCGCAACACCGAAGCCGACCGGCCGGCCCTGGTGGCGGAGCTGTCGGCCCTCCTGGTCGCGCACGCGACGGCGACCGAGCGGATCGTCCGCCCGGGCGAGCCGGGCTCTCCCTTCGCCGACGACCTCCTGGCCGTCCTGGACGGCGACGACTTCGAGAAGGCGTTGCTGCGGCTGGAGAACGTCGTCGACACGCACGTCCGCGGCGAGGAACGCGGGCTGCTGAACGACCTGCGCCGCAGTATGTCCACTTCGGACCGGACGGGGCTGGGCCGCGCGTTCGTCGCGGAACGCCGCCGCCAGCAGGACCTCGACTGCGGCCGGGCGGACCACGTCCGCGGGCTCGGTGACCGCCTGAAGCTGTAGTGCCACACCGGCGGTCCGCCGAATGGTGGCCGGTCGGCGACCTGGCCTCCGTCGACGACCCGGCTGCCGGACGTTGCCCGGCCGGGGCATCGGGAGAAGACTGCGGGGACCGCTTTCCGCCACCGGAGGGAGCACTCGTGTCCGCAGCCGCCGACCAAGCCCTGCTGTCCCTGTCCAGCCCGGCCGGGCTCGCCGATCCGTACCCCGTCTACGCGAAGCTCCGCGAAGAGACGCCGATCTTCCGCAGCGAGGTCTTCGGCGGCTGGGTGCTCAGCCGGTTCGCCGACTGCCAGCAGGTGCTCGCCGACGGCGAGACCTTCCGCGTCCTCGACGCCGGGTGGCGCGACCGGCACACGCCGGGCTGGCGGGACAACCCGGCGATGGCGTTGCTGGCCGATCTGCTGCCGTGGAAGAACCCGCCGGACCACACCCGCGAACGCCGGCTGCTGGTCCGCGACTTCACCGTCCGGCGCGTCCAGGCGCTGGCGCCTTCCGTCCGCCGGGCCACCGACCGGGTGCTCGACCGCTTCGCCGACGCCACCGCCGGCGGGGCCGCGGCGGAGTTCGTCGGCACCGTCCTCTACCCGCTGGGGATGGCGGTGATCGGCGATCTGGTCGGCGTGCCCGAAACCGACCACGACCGGCTGCGCCGCGTCACCGACCTGATCGGCAAGCAGGTCGACCCCGCGATGTCGCCGGAGCTGCGCGCCGCGGTCGACGCGGCCGCCGTCGAATACCACACCTATTTCACGGAACTGATCGCACGGCGGCGGGCGGAGCCGCGCGACGATCTGACGTCCGCGCTGCTGGCCAGGCCCGCCGCCGGCGAGGAGCTGATGTCCGGCGAAGAGGTGCTCAACTCGCTGCTCGTGTTGTTCGGCGGCGGCTACGAGACGACCGCGAGCGCGCTCGGCAACGGGATCCACGCGCTGCTGACCCACCCGGACCAGTTCGCCCTGCTCACCGGCGATCCGGGACTGGCGGCCGGCGCGGCCGAGGAGATCCTGCGGTGGGACGGGGCCGCCCAGGTGACCCAGCGCGCGGCCGCCCGGCCGGCGGTGCTCGACGGCCGCGAGATCCCCGAGGGCGACGTGATCGTGCTGCTCTCGGGGTCGGCGAACCGGGACCCCGCGCGGTTCGCCGACCCGGACCGATTCGACATCACCCGGGACGGCGGCCGTGGGCTGTTCTTCGGGCACGGCCTGCACCTCTGCCTCGGCGCGGCCTTGGCGCGGCTCGAAATGACCGTGCTGCTCGAACAGCTGGGAAAGCGGTTTCCGACGCTGCGGATCGGCGGCGAAGTGACGCGCCGTCCCAACCCGGCGCTGCGCGGGATGGCGTCCCTGCCGCTGACCCGGTGACTTCCGGGCCGGAACCTACGCGCCCTTGAGGCAGCGGCTGCTCTCGCGCACCACCAGCTCGGCCTCGACCGTTCCCCAGGCCGGAAGCGCGACTCCGTCGAGGCGGGCCGCCATCGTGGCCAGGGTGCGGCGGCCCGCCTCCAGGTAGTCCTGGCGGACCGTGGTCAGCGGGGGTGCGAAGTACGCCGCCTCGGGGACGTCGTCGAAGCCGACCACGTGGGCGTCTCGCGGAACTCGCATGCCCGCCGCCGCGAAGGCCGCCAGGAGGCCCAGTGCCATGTGGTCGTTCGCCGAAAACACCGCGCCCACACCGGATTCGACCGCCAGGGACTGGCCCGCGCGGAAACCCGAACGAGCCGACCAGTCGCCGCGGACCACGGGCGGGACCTCGGCTCCGTGACGTTCCAGCGTCTCGCGCCAGCCGCGTTCGCGGGCGCGGGCCACCGGGCCCTCCTCCGGGCCGCCGAGGTGCCAGACCGTCGGGTGGCCGAGTTCGAGGAGGTGCTCGGTCGCCTGGCGCGCGCCCGCGTACTGGTCGGTCGAGGCCGCCGGGACCAACGGGATGCCGGCGACCGGGGCCAGCTCGGCCAGCAGGTGCCCGTCGAGCACCACGATCCCGGCGACTCCCTGCAGCTGGAGGCCGGCCACCGCCGCCAGCACCGCCGCGCTGCTCCTGCTCGACACGCTGAAGACGCTGAGCACGTACTCCTGCTCGCGGGCGGCCTCGCGGAGGCCGTGCAGCACCGGCCCCGAGGCCGACGAGCCGGTGGCGATCACCCCGAGCGTGCCCCGGCGCCGGAGGGGCCGCGCGCGGAGCGGACCGTCAGGACCTGCGTCGTCCACGGGCATGAGGTGATGTTAGCGATCACAAGATCATACGTGAACTTCGTTCACCTTCCATAAATAACGAAAAGGTAACGGGCTGAACCGGTCCCCGGCGGCGGCCGTTCCCCCCAATGCCGGAACCAGTGACACCGGGCGGGTTCCCCCGATACCCGCGCCCGATGCTCACTCCCCGGGTTCCGCGCGTCTCCAGACCGGGTACGCAAGCGTGTTTCGGCGTGCCCGGACAACCGAACGAGGTGAACATGGCCCGGAATAACTCCCGCACCCCCGCCACGGGCAGACATCGCATCACCCGCCGCACGAAGATCGCGACCGGCGGCCTGGCTCTCGCGCTGGCCGTCGGCGGCATCGTCGTCGCGACCACCGCCGGCCGCACCGGTGAGGCCAGCGCCGACGAGGCCGACCCGTCGTTCTTCATCGACATCGCGAAGGTCCCCTCGGGCATCAACGTGAACAAGGCGCTGCAGCAGAAGGGCGCGCGCGGCACGTTCACGGTGGACTGCGGCCGCAACGAGAACCAGCACTTCAACCCGGACAACTTCATCGCCCAGCCGGGGATCAAGAACGGTGCCCAGCACCTGCACGACTACGTCGGCAACCTCTCCACCAACGCCGACTCGAACAACAAGAGCCTCTCGAAGGCCGGCACCACCTGCAAGAACGGCGACAAGTCCGCCTACTTCTGGCCCGTGGTCCGCATCGACACCGGCGACGCCGAGAAGAACCCACCCGCCACGCAGCCCGACCGGGCCGGCAGCGCCAAGGACAAGGCGAGCGCGCAGGTCGACTGCCCGGACGTCGCGAGCAAGCTGCCGGACGTCCCGGACCAGGCCATGGACGAGGTGAACCGCAACCTCGACCTGCTCGACAAGCAGATCGACGAGGCCAACAAGCGGATCGCGAACGGCGACCTCAAGACGCCGCAGGACATCCAGAACGCCGTCGTCGGGCCGCTCAAGGACAAGCGCGCGGCCACCATCGACCGGATCGCCATCGCGATCGGCCGCCGGGCCGCGAAGCCGGCCAACCTCGGCGGGCTCGCGCAGTGCGTGCTCAAGCAGAACGGCAAGGGCGGCCTCGACAACGGCGGCCAGAACTCGGGCGGCCAGGCGGGCGAGCTGCCGGGCGTCAACGACAAGAACGAGGTCGGCGACAACGACGGCGAGATCCAGCGCGTCCAGTCGGCGACGATCACGTTCACCAGCGGTGGTGCGAAGAAGGTCGTCGCGATGCCGCAGTTCCTCCGCATCCTGTACGGCGACGCCAAGCAGAGCACCAACGGCCCGGCCAACGCCCGGCCGAGCTGGACCTGCACCGGCTTCGAGGACCGGCTGACCGACCACTACCCGATCTGCCCGCAGAACAGCAAGGTCGAGCGGATCCACGCCTTCCCGAACTGCTGGGACGGAAAGAACATCGACAGCGCCAACCACCGCACGCACATCGTGTTCGCCGACCAGCAGGGCAAGTGCCCCCAGGGTTTCCAGAACGTGCCGCAGCTGGTGATCAAGCTGGTCTACAACATCCCGCACGACATCCAGGTCAAGGGCCAGTACAAAGTGGACGCCTTCGCGCAGGAGAAGCACAACCCCCGCTCTGACCACGACGACTTCGCCAACGTCATGGGCCAGCGCCTGATGAACCAGGTCGTCAACTGCATCAACACCGGCAAGCGCTGCAACCAGTGAGCCGGCGAGGGCCGCGCCGGAACCCGGCGCGGCCCTCGTGTCGACCCTTCAACCACGCGTGTCGACCCTCCAATCACGTATACCGTCCCTTCAGTCACGCGGCTCGCGTGATTGGGGAGCCGACACGCGTGACTGGGGAGTCGACACGCGTGATTGGGAGGTCGACACGGCGGAGGGGGCCCCGGCTCAGGAAGCCGCGCGGCGCTTCGTCCAGATGTCGTAGGCCACCGCCGCCAGCAGGACGACGCCCTTGACCAGCATCACGCGCTCGCTCGGGGCGCCGATCAGGGACATGCCGTTGTTGATCACCGCCATGATCAGGCCGCCGGTGATCGCGCCGACCACCTTGCCGACGCCGCCCTGGACCGCCGCGCCACCGATGAAGGCCGCCGCGATCGCGTCCAGCTCGAAGTTGACGCCCGCCGTCGGGCCCGCCTGGTTGAGCCGGCCCGCGAAGATGATCCCCGCCAGGGCCGCCAAGACGCCCATGTTGACGAAGATCCAGAACGTCACCTGCTTGACCTTGACGCCCGACAGGGTCGCCGCCTGCAGGTTCCCGCCCACGGCGTAGATGTGCCGGCCGAACACCGACTTGCCGGCCACCAGCGAGTAGCCGAGCACCAGCGCGGCCAGCAGGATCAGCACCCACGGCAGGTTCTTGAAGCGGGCCAGCTGCACGACCAGCGCGAGCACCAGCACCGCGATCCCGGCCAGCTTGAGCACGAACACCGGGAAGGGATCGACGTCCTGGCCGTAGCCCAGCCGGCCCATCCGCTTGCGCCACTGGGTGAACACGATCCCGGCGACCGCGGCCACCCCCGCGAGCAGCGACACCAGGTCGGCGCCACCGAGCGGGCCGAGGCCGATGTTGCCGAGGTAGCCGTCGGTGAAGCCGTTCGACAGCGTGCGGATCGCGTCCGGGAACGGGCCGATGCCCTGGTTGCCCAGCACCGTCAGGGTCAGGGCCCGGAACGCCAGCATGCCGGCGAGCGTCACGATGAACGCCGGGATGCCGAAGTAGGCGACCCAGTAGCCCTGCCACGCGCCGATCGCCGCGCCGACGACGAGGGTGATCAGCACGGCCCAGAACCACGGCACGTGCGAATTCACCATCAGCACCGCCGACACCGCGCCGGTCATCGCGACCACCGACCCGGCGGACAGGTCGATGTGCCCGGAGATGATCACCAGGATCATCCCGATCGCGAGGATCAGCACGTAGCTGTTCTGCACGATGATGTTGGAGATGTTCTGCGGTTCCAGCAGCGCGCCACCGGTGAGCACCTCGAACAGCACCACGATCAGCGCGAACGCGACGTAGATGCCGCTCTGGCGCGGGTTGATCGAGATCCTCCGCTTGGAGCGCTCAACCGGGGGCACGGCGGGCCGCGCTTCGGTCGTGGTCATTCCCGTTCCTTAGTCATGTACTGCATCAGCAGTTCCTGGGTGGCTTCCTCGCGCTTGGCCTCGCCGGTGATCCGCCCCGCCGACAGCGCGTAGATCCGGTCGCAGAGCCCGAGCAGCTCCGGCAGCTCGGAGGAGATGACCAGGACGGCCTTCCCCTGGGCGGCCAGCTCGTTGATGATCGTGTAGATCTCGAACTTCGCGCCCACGTCGATGCCGCGGGTCGGTTCGTCCAGGATCAGCACGTCCGGATCGGTGAAGATCCACTTGGCCAGCACGACCTTCTGCTGGTTGCCGCCGGAGAGCTTCCCGGTCACGCTCTGCACGCTCGGTGCCTTGATCCGCAGATCGCGCCGGTACCGGTTGGCGGTGTCGTGCTCGGCGTGCTCGTTGACCCAGCCGCGCTTGGCCAGCTTGCCCAGCCCGGCCGCGGACACGTTGCGCTGGATGTCCTCGATCAGGTTGAGCCCGTAGCGCTTCCGGTCCTCGGTGGCGTAGGCGATGCCGTGGCGGACGGCCTCCTGCACCGACCGGACCTCGATCTCCTCGCCGCGCTTGTAGATGCGGCCGGAGATGTCCTTGCCCCACGACCGGCCGAACACGCTCATCGCGAGTTCGGTGCGGCCGGCGCCCATCAGCCCGGCCAGGCCGACGATCTCCCCGCGCCGCAGCGAAAGCGACGCGTGGTCGACGACGACCCGCCCGGCCTGGGTCGGGCTGTGCACGGTCCAGTCCTCGATCCGCAGCACCTCTTCCCCGATCTCCGGCTCCCGCGGCGGGAACCGGTGCTCGAGGTCGCGCCCGACCATCCCGGTGATGATGCGCTCTTCCGTCAGCCCCGCCGCCTCCAGGGTCTCGATCGTCTTGCCGTCACGCAGGATCGTGACGGTGTCGGCGATCGCCGTCACCTCGCCGAGCTTGTGCGAGATGATCACGCACGTGACGCCCTCGTCCCGCAGCCCGCGCAGCAGCTCGAGCAGGTGGGCCGAATCGTCGTCGTTGAGCGCCGCGGTGGGCTCGTCGAGGATCAGCAGCTTGACCTCTTTGGACAGCGCCTTCGCGATCTCGACGAGCTGCTGCTTGCCGACCCCGAGTTCCTGCACCGCCCGCGTGGCGTTTTCGGCGAGGCCGACGCGCTTGAGCAGCGCGTCGGCCTCGTGGTTGGTGCGGTTCCAGTCGATCCAGCCCCGCTTCTGCTGTTCGTTGCCGAGGAAGATGTTCTCCGCGATCGACAACTGGCCGCACAGCGCGAGTTCCTGGTGGATGATCACGATCCCGCGCCGTTCGCTGTCGCGCACCGACCCGAACTCGCACCGCTGCCCGTCGAAGGTGATCTCGCCGTCGTACGTCCCGTGGGGGTAGACGCCCGAGAGCACCTTCATCAGGGTGGACTTCCCGGCGCCGTTCTCCCCGCAGATCGCGTGGATCTCCCCGCGGCGCACGGAAAGGTTGACGTCCGACAGCGCCTTGACCCCGGGGAAGGTCTTGGTGATCCCGCGCATGCCGAGCAGTTCGGTCATTTCAGCTGACCTGCCGTGTAGTAGCCCGAGTCGACGAGTTCCTTCTGGTAGTTCGTCTTGTCCACGGTGACCGGCTGCAGCAGGTAGGACGGGACGACCTTCTTGCCGTTGTCGTAGTCCTTCGTGTTGTTGACCTCGGGCTTCTGGCCCTTCAGCACGGCGTCGGCCATCTTGACGGTGGTGTCGGCGAGCTTGCGGGTGTCCTTGAAGATCGTCGAGTACTGCTCACCGGCGATGATGGACTTGACCGAGGCGACCTCGGCGTCCTGCCCGGTGACGATCGGGTACGGCTGGCCGGCGGTGCCGTAGCCGTTGCTCTTCAGCGCCGACAGGATGCCGATCGACAGGCCGTCGTACGGCGAGAGCACGCCCTGGACCTTCGCGCCACCGGTGTAGGTCTTGGTGAGCAGGTCCTCCATGCGGCGCTGCGCGGTGGCCGGGTCCCAGCGGAGGATGGCCGCGCGGGCGAAGTCGGTCTGGCCGCTCTTGACGACCAGCTTGCCGCTGTCCATCAGGGGCTTGAGGACCGACATCGCGCCGTTGAAGAAGAAGGTCGCGTTGTTGTCGTCCGGGGAACCGGCGAACAGCTCGATGTTGAACGGACCGGCACCGTCACCCAGGCCCTTGACCAGCGAGTTCGCCTGCTCGACGCCGACCTTGAAGTTGTCGAAGGTGGCGTAGTAGTCGACGTTCGGCGAGTTGCGGATCAGCCGGTCGTAGGCGATGACCGGGATCTTCTTGTCGGCCGCTTCCTGCAGCTGGGTGGTGATGGCGGTGCCGTCGATCGAGGCGATGACCAGGAGCTTGGCGCCCTTGGTGATCTGGTTCTCGATCTGGTTCACCTGGGTCGGGATGTCGTTCTCGGCATACTGCAGGTCGACCTTGTAGCCGAGCTTTTCCAGGGCGGCCTTGATGTTGTCGCCGTCGTGGATCCACCGCTCCGACGACTTCGTCGGCATCGTGACGCCGACCAGGCTGCCCTCGGCGCTGGCGCCGGGAGCGGCCGTCTGGTCCGCGGTCTTCTGGCTCGAGCCGCACGCCGACAGCGTGAGCGCGAGCCCCGCGGCGGCGAGCGCCGCGATTCCTCTGGTGAACTTCATCGTTCCTTCTTCCTTTCTCAGAAGCTCGGTGTTCAGAAACCCTGGGCGAGCCGGTGGTAGGCCTGGTTCCAGCGGATCCGGTCGGCGAAGTCGTGCGGCGTCGTGTCGTGATCGATGACGAGCAGTTCTACTCCCAGCAGATTCGCGAAGTCGCGCAGGGTCTCGGTACCCACGGCCTGGGTGAGCACCGTGTGGTGCGGACCGCCCGCGGTGATCCACGACTCCGCGGACGTCGCCAGCGACGGCGCCGGCTCCCAGACCGCCCGGGCGACCGGCAGGTTCGGCAGCGGCTCGTCCGGCGTGACGACCTCGATCTCGTTGGCCACCAGCCGGAAGCGGTCGCCGAGGTCGACCAGGCCGAGCACGACACCGGGGCCGGGCGCGGCGTCGAACACGAGCCGGACCGGGTCCTCCCGGTTGCCGATGCCCAGCGCGTGGATCTCGCAGGACGGCTTCGCCGCGGCGATGCTCGGGCAGACTTCGAGCATGTGCGCGCCGAGGATCTTCGGCTTGCCCGGTCCGAAGTGGTAGGTGTAGTCCTCCATGAACGACGTGCCGCGATCGCGGCCGACGCTCATCGCCTTGACCGCGGCGAGCAGCGCCGAGGTCTTCCAGTCGCCCTCGCCGCCGAAGCCGTAGCCGTCGGCCATCAGCCGCTGGACCGCGAGGCCGGGCAGCTGCCGCAGCCCGCCGAGGTCCTCGAAGTTCGTCGTGAACGCGCCGAAGCCGCCGTCGGTGAGGAACTTCCGCATCCCGGCTTCGATCTTCGCCGCGTACCGCAGCGACTCGTGCCGCGCTCCCCCGGCCGCCAGGTCCGCGACAACGTTGTAATCCTCGGCGTACTGCCGCACCAGCGAGTCCACTGTGTCCTTTTCGGACACCTGGTCGACCAGTTCCACCAGGTCGTTGACGCCGTAGGTGTTGACCGAGACGCCGAACCGCAGCTCGGCCTCGACCTTGTCGCCTTCGGTGACCGCGACGTCGCGCATGTTGTCGCCGAACCGGGCGAGCCGCAGGTTCCGCAGGTGGTCGGCGCCGATCGCGGCCCGCGCCCACGCGTCGATCCGCGCGACGACGGCCGGGTCGGACACGTGCCCGGCGACGGTCTTGCGCGGCACGCCGAGACGGGTCTGGATGAACCCGAACTCCCGGTCGCCGTGCGCGGCCTGGTTGAGGTTCATGAAGTCCATGTCGATGGTGGACCACGGCAGGGTTTCGTTGAGCTGCGTGTGCAGGTGCAGCAGCGGCTTGCGCAGCGCGTCCAGGCCGGTGATCCACATCTTCGCGGGCGAGAAGGTGTGCATCCAGGCGATCACGCCGACGCAGGCGGCGTCGGCGTTGGCCTCCTGCAGCACGCGGCGGATCGAGGAAGCCTCGGTCAGCACCGGCTTGCCGACGATCTCGGCCGGGAGCGCGCCGGAGGCGGTGAGCAGCTGCTGGATGCGCAGCGACTGGCCGGCGACCTGCTCGAGGGTCTCCTCGCCGTAGAGGGCTTGGCTCCCGGTGAGGAACCAGAGCTGGGGTTTCGATGCCGAAGTCATCGTTCTCCTTGGGAAGTCAGTGCTGGCCGTAGACGTTCTGGTACCGGGCGTAGAGCCGGTCGACGTCTTCGGGCGGGAGGGGTTCGGGCGTGCCGAGTTCGAAGGCCTTGTGGACGGTGCGGGCGACGTCCTCGACCATCACCGCGGCCTTGACCGCGTCGCGCGCGGTGCGGCCGACGGTGAACGGGCCGTGGTTGCGCATCAGCACCGCGGGCGAGCGGCTCGAGCGAAGCGTTTCGACGATGCCGCGGCCGATGGAGTCGTCACCGATCAGGGCGAACGGTCCCACCGGGATCTCCCCGCCGAACTCGTCGGCGATCATCGTCAGCACGCACGGGATCGGTTCGCCGCGGGCCGCCCACGCCGTGGCGTAGGTCGAGTGCGTGTGCACCACCCCGCCGATCTCCGGCATGTGCCGGTAGACGTAGGCGTGCGCGGCCGTGTCGGACGACGGCGCGAGGTCCCCTTCCACGAGTTCGCCGTGCAGGTCGGTGACGACCATGGTGTCCGCGGACAGGGTGTCGTAGGACACCCCCGAGGGCTTGATGACCAGCAGGTCCCGCCCCGGGACCCGGGCCGAGACGTTGCCCGCGGTCCAGATGACCAGCTCGTTGCGGGTCAGCTCGCCGTGCAGCTCCGCCACCGTCTCCTTCAGCTCGGCGACGGTGTCGAGCACTTCACCGGTCAGCGACATCAGGACTGTCCTTTCGCGACGGCGCGCTTGCGGGCGGCCAGCCGGTGCATGACATCGTTGCCGCCGCGGCCGAAGTAGTCGTGCAGCTCGGTGTATTCGGTGTACAGCTCGTCGTAGGCGGTGACGTGCGCGGGCACCGGCCGGTACACCGCGCGCTCGACCGAGCCCATCGCCGCGGCGGCCGCCCGGATGTCCGCGTGGGCCCCGGCGGCCACGGCCGCGTGGATGGCCGACCCGAGCGCGGGCCCCTGCGCCGAGCCGATCACCGACAGCGGGAGGTTGGTGACGTCGGCGTAGATCTGCATGAGCAGCGCGTTCTTCGCCAGCCCGCCCGCGATGATCAGCTCGGTGACCGGGACACCGGCGGCGTTGAACGTCTCGATGATCTTCCGGGTGCCGAAGGCGGTGGCCTCCAGCAGCGCGCGGTAGACGTCCTGGGCGCGGGTGGCGAGCGTCTGCCCGACGATCACGCCGGAGAGCTCGTGGTCGACCAGCACCGACCGGTTGCCGCTGTGCCAGTCCAGCGCGATCAGGCCGTGCTCGCCGATCTCCTGCTGGGCGGCAAGGCGGGTGAGCTCCTCGTGCGAGGCGCCGGCGAAGTGCTCGACGAACCAGCCGAAGATGTCGCCGACCCCGCTCTGGCCGGCTTCGTACCCCCACAGCCCGGGCACGATGCCGCCTTCGACGACCCCGCACATGCCGGGGACCTCGTGCAGCTCGGCGCCGTTCATCACGTGGCAGGTCGAGGTGCCCATGATCGCCACCATCTGCCCGGGCTCGACGGCCTGGGCGGCGGGAGCGGTGACGTGCGCGTCGACGTTCCCGACGGCGACCGCGATGCCCTCGGGCAGCCCGGTCCAGGCCGCGGCCTCCGCGGTCAGCGAACCCGCGCGGGAGCCCAGCTGGCCCAGCGGGTGCTCCAGCTTGTCGGTCACGAAGTCCTCGAAGCCGGGGGCGAGCTCGCGGAGGAAGTCGCGGCTCGGGTACTGGCCGTCCTGCAGGATCCCCTTGTAGCCGGCGGTGCAGGCGTTGCGGACGTAGCCGCCGGTGAGCTGCCAGACGATCCAGTCGGCCGCCTCCACCCAGTGCCGCATCGCGGCGTAGACGTCGGGCGCCTCTTCGAACAGCTCGAGGCCCTTGGCGAACTCCCACTCCGAGGAGATCAGGCCGCCGTAGCGCGGGAGCCACTTCTCGCCGCGGGTGCGGGCCAGCTCGTTGATCCGCACGGCCTGCGGCTGCGCCGAGTGGTGCTTCCAGAGCTTCACGTACGCGTGCGGGTTGCCTTCGAACTCGGGCAGCTCGCACAGCGGCGTGCCGTCCGCCGTCGTCGGCACCATCGTGCACGCGGTGAAGTCGGTGGCGATCCCGACGACGTCCGCCGCGTCGACGCCGGCGTCCCGCAGCGCCGCCGGTACGGCGTTGCGGAGCACTCCTACGTAGTCCGCCGGGACCTGCAGCGCCCATTCCGGCGGCAGCGCGCGGCCCGTGGCGGGCAGCGTCTCGTCGAGCACCCCGTGCGGGTACTCGAAGACGCCGGAGCCGAGTTCGGCCCCGTCGGCCACGCGCACGACCACCGCGCGGCCGGACAGGGTGCCGAAGTCGACGCCGACGGTGAGTGGTTCTCCCACGGTGTCTTCCCTCCTGGTTGGTGACCGGGACGCGGCGCGGGCGGCGGTGAACGCGCCGCGTCCCGGGGTCTTAGCGGCCGGTGAGGACCAGCGTCGTCACCGAGTTGGCCGGCAGCGTCAGTTTCGACGTCGCGGCCAGGCCGGTGATTTCCCTGGTCTGCGGCACGATGGCGGCGGGCGCGGCGAGGCTGTTGCGCCCCGCCGGGTCGCCGGTGAGCGTGGTGAGGGTGCCGGTGCCGTCGACGGCGGTGACGCCGGTGAGCGACAGCCGGGCGGTCTGCACCTGCGGAGTCGGGTTGACGAGTTTGACCGTGAAGGTCTTCCTTCCGCTCTTCGTGGTCACGTTGACCACCTGGCGCAGGGGGCTGCCCTGGTTGAGGCGGCTGGTGACGATCTGCTTGCCCAAGGTGCCGGAGAACATCTGCTGCACCCAGTACGACGGCGAGGCGTAGCTCGTCCCGGCGTCGAACCCGATCAGGTTGACCGGCCAGTTGGACTGGTTCTCCTGCACCAGCACCGGCGCGTACATCGACCCGATGACGACGTCGCTGTTGCGTTCGAGCCCGGTCAGGAACGCGGCCTCGCCGATGGCGGCGGCCAGGGTGCCGGTGGGCCGGCCGTCCTGGGCGCCGTACTCGCCGACCAGGATGTCCGGGCCGCTGCGGTCGGCGGTGTCGTAGCGGGTCGAGTTGTCGGTGAACCACTGCGGCGACTGGTAGTAGTGGTCGTCCGCGGCGTCCGGCCGCATGCCCGGCGTGGTCGACGCGGCTCCGCCCTGCAGGCCGCCGGTGGTGGCGATGACGGTCAGCTGCGGGTACTTCGCCTTGATCGCGTTGTTCATGTCCGTGAAGCGCCAGGCGTAGCTGCCCGAGGTGTCGAACCAGTCCTCGTTGCCGACCTCGACGTAGTGCAGGTCGAACGGCGCCGGGTGCCCGTCGGCGATCCGCTTGGCGCCCCACGTGGTCGAGCTGTCGCCGATGGCGTACTCGATCTCGTCGAGGGCTTCCTGGACGTAGGCCGGGTAATCGGCCTGGCTGACGTGCTGGCCGTTGAGGGTGTACCCGGCGAACAGGGCCAGCAGCGGCTGGGCGCCGATGTCCTCGGCCAGCTTGAGGTAGTCGAGGATGCCGAAGCCGTCGGTGGACCAGTAGCCCCACGCGGTGTTCTGGTGGCCGGGCCGCTCTTCGAGCTTGCCGATGGTCTTCTTCCACTCGAAGCGGGTGTCGAGCGTGTTGCCCTCGAGGTAGTTGCCGCCCGGGACGCGGAACAGGCCGAGCTTCAGCGCCGCGAGCTTCTGGCCGAGGTCGGCGCGGACGCCGTTGGGCCGGTTCTTGAAGGTCGGCGGGAACAGCGACACCTGCTGGAACCAGGCGTCCCCGCTCAGCGCCTTCTTCCCCTTGTTGACCAGGGAGACGACGATCCGGTTGTCGGTGGAGGCGGTGATCGTCGACGGCGTGGTGAAGCTGAACGTCTGCTGCGTCCACGCGGCCCCGGCCGGCTGGACGTCCTTGCTCGCCAGGACCGTGCCGTCCGGCTTCTCCAGGCTGACCCGGACGCCACCGGTCCAGGTGCCCTTGGCGAAAAAGCTGCCGGTGTACTTGGTGGACGGCTTGGCGGCGACACCGTAGAAGCCGACGTTGGCGGCGGCCACCCGGCCCGCGGCGGGGACGGCCTCGGCGTGCAGCTTCAGCGAGCGGTCGAGCGCGGTGTTCAGCGGGTTCGCGGTGTCGACCGAGTACGTCCCGGTGGCGCCCGCCGAGGTGAGCAGCGACCAGTACGGCACCGGCGTGTTGCCCGCGCCGCTGCCGGGCTGGTAGCCCTCCTTGAAGGTGCGGTTGCGGACGAGCTCGGCGTAGAGGCCGCCTTCGACCGAGTGGCTGATGTCCTCGAGGATCGAGCCGTAGGTGGTGGGCCGGGTGTTGGCGCGGACGACGTTGGCGTCGACGGCCAGCTGGTTGGCCCCGGCCAGGGTGCCGATCTGGGCCGCGGTCAGCGGGAAGCGGCGCAGCTCGACCTCGTCGACGGCGCCGGTGAAGCCGGCGCCGACGGTGAACGGGCCCGCCGCGGTGCCCGAGGCCGGGCAGGCGGAGACGTCGAGGGTCGTGCCGGTGGGCGTCCCGCAGGTGCTGGTGACCGCGGAGGCGTCCCCGTCGGCGTAGACGGTGAGCCGCTGCGAAGCGCGGTCCAGGACCAGGGCGGCGTGGTGCCAGCTGCCGTCGGCGAGGCCGCCGCCGTTCGTGGTCACCTGGATGGCGCCGATCCGAGCGGTGAGCTTGCCGCCGGTGACACCGAGCGCGTAGCCGTCGCCGTGGTCGACGAGGGTGCCGCCCGCGGTGGTGCGGAACCACGCGGCCAGGGACAGCGAGCCGGTGCCGGTGTCGAACGCGGGCGAGGTTCCCATGTCCACAGTGGACTTGCCGTCGAGCTGGACGGCCTTGCCGGCCGCCCCGGCGGTCCAGGTGGCGCCGTGCAGCGTGCCGTCGGCCGCGTTCGCCGAAGCGTCGCGGGCGAGGGTGCCGCTGCCTTCGTCGAAGTGCCACGAGCCGCTCGCGGCCAGCGCGGCGACGGCGGAGGCGGTCAGCGGCGTCGGGTACGCGCGGACGTCGTCGATGCCGCCGGCGAACCAGTCGGCGGCGGCGCCGGCCCACTTGCCGCGGCCGATCTCCAGGTGCCCGGAAGCGGTCCACGGCGTCGTGAACGGGACGCTCTGCTGGAAGGTTCCGTTGACGTACAGGGAAAGCGTGCCGGCCGCCCGGTTGTAGACGCCCACCACGTGCTGCCACTGGTCGGCTTGCGCGGGCAACGTGGACACCGCTGAGGATGAAGCGGTGTCACCGTCGCCCGCGCGGCGGGTGAAGGCGAACCGGCCGTCGGCGGCGCGCTGCAGGTAGAAGCCGCTGATCGACGAACCGTCGACGCTCACGGCCGTCCGGAAGCCGCCGGCCGCGGTGGGCTTGACCCAGGCCGACACCGAGAAGCTCTGCGCGGTGTCCACGACGGGCCCGGGGACGTCGACCGCGGCGTCGGTGCCGTTCAGCGCGACGCCGTGCGGGCCGACGACGCCGTCACCCCACGCGGCACCGCCGGTCAGGGCGGCGGTGCGGGCGTCGAGGGAGTCGTCGGCGGTCGTGGTGCCGGTGCCCTCGTCGAGGCCCCAGTGCCCGGCGATGGCCAGGCGAGCCGCGTCGGCCGCGGCCAGCGCGCCCGAGTAGGCGCGGACGTCGTCGATCGTGCCGTCCACGAAGTCCACCGGGTTGCCGCCGTATTTGCCGCGGCCGATCACCAGGTGCCCGGAGCCCGCCCACGCCGTGGGCGCGGCGACAGTGGTCTGGCGGGTGCCGTCGACGTAGAGGGACAGCGTCGACGCGCTCGCGTCGTACACGCCGGTCAGCTGGTACCACTGGCCCGCGACCGGGTCGAAGTTCGCGCCCGCGACGACACCGTCGGTCGGCGCGTCCCCGGCCAGCCGGGTGAAGGCGAACCGGCGGGAGTCGTCGCGGAACTGCAGGAAGAAATTGCTCACCTGGGTGCCGTCGACGCTCACGAACGTCTGGTAGCCGGACGTCTTGTCCAGCTTGACCCAGCTGCTCACCGAGAAGCTGTTGGTGGTGTCGAGCACGGGTGCCCCCGCGTCCGCGAAGCCGGTGGACCCGTCGGTCGTCAGTGCGCCGCCGCGGATGCCCGGCCCCCAGCCCGCGCCACCGTTCAGGGTGGCCGGGTGGGTGCCCGCGGTGTCGGACGCGGTCGTCCCGCTGCCGTCGTCGAACGTCCAGTGCCCCGCCAGGGCCGGGTCGGTGTCGGCCACGGCGGCCGGCGCCGCCGCGATGGGAACGGCGGCGCACAGCGCCAAAGCGGCGAGCACGGCCGTGGGCCGCCGCAGTCTGCGGAGCATGGGTCTCCCTTGAGGTTCAGCGGGTCCGTCGGGTGACGAGCCGCTGCAGGACGATGAAGACGAACAGCAGGGCCCCGGTGATGATCGAGGTCCACCAGGAGTTGAGGGTGCCGTCGAAGGTGATCAGGGTCTGGATGATGCCGAGCACCATGATCCCCAGCACGGTGCCCAGGACGTAGCCGGAACCGCCGGTGAGGATGGTGCCGCCGATGACGACCGCCGCGATCGCGGTCAGCTCCAGGCCGACGCCGTTGAGCGGGTCGCCGGAGGACTTGTAGAGCACCAGCAGCAGCCCGCCGAGGGCCGAGCAGACGCCGCTGATCGTGTACACCGCGATCTTGGTGCGGCCGGTCTTGAGGCCCATCAGCATCGCGGACTGCGCGTTGCCGCCGATCGAGTACACCGTGCGCCCGAACCGGGTGAACGCCAGGACGTACGCCGCCGCGGCGACGACCACCAGGGCGACCACCACGCTGATCGAGATGTGCAGCTCGCCGCCGAGCGGGATCTGCGTCTGGGCCAGGGTGGCGATCGTGGCGTTGTCGATCGAGTAGGCCTCGGTGGTGATCGTGTAGCAGAGGCCGCGGGCGAAGAACATCCCGATCAGCGTCGCGATGAACGGCTGGATCTCGAAGAAGTGGATCAGCGCGCCCATCCCGGCGCCGAGCACGGCGCCGACCACCAGCACCACGGCGATCGCCGCGTACGCCGGCCAGCCGTGCTTCTGCATCAGGTCGCCGGAGACGACGGTGGAGAGGGCGACCACCGACCCGACGGACAGGTCGATGCCGCCGGTGAGGATCACGAACGTCATGCCGACCGCGACCACGAGCAGGAAGGCGTTGTTGATGAACAGGTCGAGGACGACCTGCCCGGACCCGAAGGCCTCGTACTGGATCGCGCCGAACACGTACGCGGCGATCAGCAGCGCCAGCGTCGCGAGGATCGGCACGTGCCGCTGCTGCGGCCGGTAGCCCTTCACGCGGGCGAGCGTGGTCATGCCGTGACCTCCACCTTCTCGGGAGCGGGCGTGGTGGCCGGACGTCCCGGCGTGGCGGCCCGGCGGCGCCGGAGCTTCCGGCGGAAGGCCGGCGACTGCAGGAGGCACACCGCCAGCACGACGACGGCCTTGACGAGCATGATCGCCTCGGGCGGGATGCCGAGGGCGTAGACGGTGGTGGTGAGCGTCTGGATGAGCAGCGCGCCGATCACCGAGCCGCCGAGGGAGAACCGGCCGCCGGTCAGCTGGGTGCCGCCGACCACGACGGCGAGGATCGCGTCGAGCTCGATGAACAGCCCGGCGTGGTTGGCGTCGGCGCTGTGCACGTTGGCGCTGATCATCAGCCCGGCGATGCCCGCGCACAGGGCGCAGAAGACGTAGACGAGCCAGGTCAGGCGCGCCGAGCGCAGGCCCGCCAGCCGGCTGGCTTCGGGGTTGCCGCCGACCGCTTCGACCAGCAGGCCGAGCGCCGACCGGCGGACGAGCACCGACGCCAGCACGAACACCCCCAGCGCGATGAAGATCGCGCCGGGCAGGGTGAACAGGAACCCGCTGCCGATCCACTCGAAGGAGTGGGAGTTGACGGTGATGATCTGCCCGTCGGTGATCAGCTGCGCGATGCCGCGGCCGGCGACCATGAGGATCAGCGTGGCGATGATCGGCTGGATGCCCAGGGCCGCGACGAGCCAGCCGTTCCACACCCCGAGCACCAGGGACAGCCCCAGCGCCAGGCCGAACGCGATCAGCGTGGTGCCGACCCCGTCGGGGTTGTCGCTGACCCACAGGCAGGCGAGCGCGCCGCTGATCGCCACGACCGCGCCGACCGAGAGGTCGATGCCGCGGGTGGCGATCACCAGCGTCATGCCGATCGCGATGAGGATCAGCGGGGCGCCGTTCTTGAGGATGTCGACGAGGTTCCCGTAGAGGTGCCCGTCGCGCAGCTCGATCTTGAAGAACGACGGGCTCGCGATCAGGTCGCCCACCAGCAGCACCAGCAGGGCCACCACGGGCCAGAAGAGCCGGTGTTTCGTCATGGCTTTCACGCCTGCACCCCCTCGGCCATCGTGGCCATGATGTCGTCCGCGGTGAGCCCCTGGTTGTCCCGGACCGCCACGACCTTCCGGTCGCGCAGCACCACGACCCGGTGGCTCAGCCGCAGGACCTCTTCCAGTTCGGCGGAGATGTACACGACGGCCATCCCGTCGCCGGAAAGCTGGGTGACCAGCTTCTGGATCTCCGTCTTGGCGCCGATGTCGATGCCGCGCGTGGGCTCGTCGAGGATCAGCAGCCGCGGTTCGGTGATGAGCCAGCGGGCCAGCAGCACCTTCTGCTGGTTGCCGCCGGAGAGGTTGCCCACCAGCGCTTCGGGGTTGGCGGGCCGGATGTCGAGCGCCTTGACGTACTTCTCGGCGATTTCGTCCTGGCGGCGGCGCGACAGCGGCCGCGCCCAGCCGCGGGAGGCCTGCAGCGCCAGGACGATGTTCTCGCGGACGGTCAGTTCCTCGACCAGGCCTTCGGCCTTGCGGTTCTCCGAGAGGAACGCGATCTTGTGGTCGAGCCCGGCCCGCGGCGTGCGCAGCGAGGTGGTGTCGCCGTCGACGGTCACCGTTCCGCTGTCGGAGTGGTCGGCGCCGAAGAGCAGCCGGGCGAGTTCGGTGCGGCCGGAGCCCAGCAGACCGGCCAGGCCGACGACCTCGCCGGCGTGGATGTCGAGGCTGAACGGCGCGACGCCGCCCTTGCGGCCGAGGTCTTCGGCGGACAGCAGCACGGGTGCGCCGGCGACCTCGGCCCGGGACGGGCCGGAGTCCTCCAGGTCCTCGAGGACCTGGAGCTCCTTGCCGATCATCCTGGTGACCAGTTCCACCGGCGTGATGTCCGCGGTGCGGTACTCGCCGATCAGTTTTCCGTTGCGCAGCACGGTCATCCGGTCGGCGATGGCGAAGACCTGGTCGATGAAGTGGGACACGAACAGGATCGCCATGCCGCTTTCGCGCAGGGACCGGACGACCTTCAGCAGCTGTTCGACCTCACCGGCGTCCAAACTGGACGTCGGTTCGTCGAGGACGAGCACCCGCGCGTCGACGTCGAGCGCGCGGGCGATCGCGACCAGCTGCTGCACCGCGATGGAGCAGGTGGACAGCTCGGCCGAGACGTCCACGAAGGCCGGCCTGCGGAAGCCGTTGCGGAAGGCCGCTCGGAAGCTGCGCCGCGCCGAGGCCGCGGCTCATGGGGAAGACATCGAGGTGGCCCTG
>NZ_JBSFNC010000154.1:0-20876 GCF_053586895.1 Amycolatopsis sp. NPDC003731
AGGTGACGCCGAAGCGGTCGGTCAGCATCCCGAACGCCGGCGCCCACGGCGCCGGGCCCCGGCCCCCGCGCCACCGGGTGGGGACATGAAAATGGCGGGTGCTCTCGCGAGCACCCGCCACCCAAACTTTCAGCTTCAGCCGCGAACGACCTTGCCCGCCTTGATGCACGAGGTGCACACGTTCAGGCGCTTGCGCTGGGACACACCCACCTTGGCGTGGACGGTCTGGATGTTCGGGTTCCACCGGCGGTTGGTACGGCGGTGGGAGTGCGAGACCGACTTGCCGAAGCCGGGTCCCTTGCCACAGACGTCGCACACGGCAGCCACGTCGAACTCCTTTGGATCTGGGTCATAGAAATGAGCCCAGATGCACTGGGCAACTCGACCATAGTAACTACTGCGTTCCGGCCCCCCGGCACCGGGTCGATACGCTGCCCGGGGACCGGTCAGGAGGTTACGGGGTGCGGGTGCTGGACGCGGCGGCGGTGTCGGCCTGGGCGGCGGGCTGTGTGCACAGTCTCGCGAGCCTGCGGCCGGCCATCGACGAGATCAACGTCTACCCCGTCGCCGATTCCGACACCGGCTCCAACATGCTCTTCACGATGACCGGCGCCGCCCGCGAACTTTCCGGAGCCGTCCCGGAAACCGCCGCCGAGGCGCTGAAGATCCTCGCGCGGGGCGCGGTCGCCTCCGCCAAGGGCAACTCCGGCGTGATCCTCTCCCAGGTCGTGCGCGGGCTGGCCGACCGCGCCGAAGGCGACCTGGACGGCGCGTGGCTGGCCCGGGCGCTGGGGCACGCCGACGAGGTCGCCACCGGTGCCGTCAGCCGCCCGGTCGCCGGGACCATCCTGACCGTCCTGCACGCCGTCGCCCTCGCCGTGCGCGGGGACACGAGCCCGCTGCCCGAAGTCGCCGCGAAAGCCGCGAAAGAGGCCGCGCACGCCCTCGAGAAGACGCCCGAGCAGCTGCCCGCGCTGGCCCGGGCCGGGGTCGTCGACGCCGGCGCCCGCGGCCTGGTCGCCGTGCTCGACGCGCTGGTCGGCGTGCTCACCGGCGCCCCCGTCGAGCACGACCACGCCCTCGAGGCCCCCGCGCACGCCGAGGCCTACGCCTGGGAGGTCATGTACCTCCTGGACGGGGTCGAGGAAGCGAGCCTGCCGACCCTGCGCAAGGAGCTGAGCGGCCTCGGCGACAGCGTCACCGTGGCCGGCGACGGCTCGGGCAGCCACGCCGTGCACGTCCACTGCGCCGACATCGGCGCCGCCATCGAGGCCGGGCTGGCGCTGGGCCGCCCGCGCAAGATCCGGGTCGAACCCCTGCTCACGCCGACGCCGATCGAGCCGGGCGGCGGGATCGACCGCACGGTCGTCGCCGTCGTCCACGGCGGGGCACTGGCCGAGCTGCTGCGCGCCGAAAGCATCCCGGTGCTGGCCGTGCCCGAGGGCGGGACGCCGAGCGTCGAGGACATGATCGGCCTGCTCAACGAGGCCGCCGGGCAGCAGGTGACCGTGCTCCCGGGCAGCGTCGCCCTCACCGCCGCGGCCGACACCGCGGCCGGGCACGCGATGGCCGCCGACCGGGACGTCGTCGTCATCCCGTGCGCTTCGCCGGTGCAGGTGCTGGCCGCCCTGGCCGTGCACGACGCCGGGCGCCGCACCAACGACGACGTCGTCGCGATGGCCGAAGCGGCCGCCGCCACCAGGCGTGGCGAACTGCGGATCGCCCAGGAGGAGTCGCTAACCTGGGTGGGCCGGGCCCAGTCCGGTGACGTGGTCGGCCTGGTCGACGACGAGGTGGTGCTGATCGAGCCCGCGCCCGCGTCCGAGACGAACCTGGTCGCGGCCGCGATGAAGGTGCTGAACCGGATGCTGGCGCTCGGCGGCGAGCTGGTGACGGTGCTGAGCGGGGCGGCGGCCCCGCCCGGGGTCGCCGGGGAACTCGCGGAGCAGCTGCGGGTGGAGCACCCGGAGGTGGAACTGACCAGCTACGCCAGCGGCCAGGCGGACGCCGTGCTGCTGATGGGAGTCGAATAGCGGATGGCCGGACTGCGCGACAAGCTGCCGTTGCTGCTGGGCGCCAAGACGGCGAAGGCGCTCGCCACGTCGCTGGACATCGAGACGGTCAGCGACCTGCTGCGCCACTACCCGCGCCGCTACGCCGAGCGCGGCGAGCTCACCGACATCCACGGCCTCGAGCTGGGCGAGCACGCCACCGTGCTGGCGCGTATCGAAAAGGTGAGCAAGCGGCGGATGAAGGCCCGCAACGGGACCATTCTCGACATGGTCATCACCGACGGCAAACGTCGGCTGACCTGCGCGTTCTTCAACCAGGCGTGGCGCGAGAAGGACCTCGTGCCGGGCAAGACCGGCCTGTTCGCCGGCAAGGTGTCGGCCTTCCGCGACACCCTGCAGCTGACCAACCCCGAGTACGAGCTGTTCGACGCCGAGAACGAAGCCGAGGCGATGGACAACTTCCTCGCCGCGATCATCCCGGTCTACCCGGCGGCGCAGGGCATGCCGACCTGGTCGATCGCCAAGTGCGTGCGGCAGGTCCTCGACGTCCTCGAGGTCGGCGACGACCCGATGCCCGCCGAGCTGCGGCGGCTGCACAAGCTGGCCGACCTCGACAACGCGCTGCGCGGCATCCACCGCCCGGAGAACTGGGCGCACCTGGAGGCGTCTCGCAAACGCCTGAAGTGGGACGAGGCGATGGCCGTCCAGCTGATCTTCGCGCAGCGGCGCCACTCGGCCATCTCGCGCCCGGCGAAGGCGAACGCGCACGTCAGCGGCGGCCTCTTGGACGCCTTCGACAAGCGGCTGCCCTTCGACCTGACCGCGGGCCAGCGGGGGATCGGCGACGAGATCGCCGCGGACCTGGCGTCCGAGCACCCGATGAACCGGCTGCTCCAGGGTGAGGTCGGCTCGGGCAAGACGGTCGTCGCGCTGCGGGCGATGCTGCAGGTCGTCGACAACGGGCGGCAGGCCGCCATGCTGGCCCCGACCGAAGTCCTCGCCGCGCAGCACGCGCGGTCGCTGCGGGAGATGCTCGGCGACCTCGGCCAGGCCGGCGAGCTGGGCGCGGCGGAGAACGCGACGAAGGTCACGCTGCTCACCGGGTCGATGGGCGCGAAGGAACGCAAGAAGGCGCTGCTGGAGATCGTCAGCGGCGAGGCGGGCATCGTCGTCGGCACGCACGCACTGATCCAGGACCACGTCGAGTTCGCCGATCTCGGCCTCGCCGTCGTCGACGAGCAGCACCGCTTCGGTGTCGAGCAGCGGGACGCGCTGCGCACCCGAGGGTCCGGCGACACCAGCCCGCACGTCCTGGTCATGACCGCGACGCCGATCCCGCGCACGGTCGCGATGACCGTGTACGGCGACCTGGAAGTGTCGGCGCTGCGCGAGATGCCGGTCGGGCGGTCGCCGATCGCCACCACGGTCGTGCCGGTCGCCGAGAAACCCGCCTGGTTCGAGCGGATCTGGCAGCGCGTGCGCGAGGAGGTCGGCAAGGGGCACCAGGCGTACGTCGTCTGCCCGCGGATCGGCGACGAGCCGCCGTCGGACAAGAGCGACAAGCGCCCGCCGCTGGCGGTCCTCGAAGTCGCCCCCGAGCTGGAGCACGGGCCGCTGCAGGGCCTGAAGATCGGCGTGCTGCACGGCCGGATGCCGCCCGACGACAAGGACGCCGTGATGCGCGCGTTCTCGGCGGCCCAGCTGGACGTCCTGGTGGCCACCACGGTGATCGAGGTCGGCGTGAACGTGCCGAACGCCACCGCGATGGTGATCATGGACGCCGACCGGTTCGGCGTCAGCCAGCTGCACCAGCTGCGCGGCCGCGTCGGCCGGGGCAGCGTGCCGGGGCTGTGCCTGCTGGTCACCGAAACCTTGGACGGCACGGCGACTCGCGAGCGGCTGGCGGCGGTCGAGTCCACGACGGACGGCTTCGAGCTGTCCCGCCTCGACCTGGAGCTGCGTCGCGAAGGCGACATCCTCGGCGCCGCGCAGTCCGGGAAGCGGTCCACGCTCAAGCTGCTCTCGCTGCTGCGGGACGAGGACGTGATCGCCGCGTCCCGGGCGCTGGCGCAGGAGCTCGTCACGCAGGACCCGGAGCTGACGAAGTACCGCGGCCTCGCGCAGATGGTCGCCGACGTCGTCGACGTCGAGCGCGCGGAATACCTGGAGAAGAGCTGATCCGCGCGGCCACGGCCGCCGACGCCCCGGCGATCGGGCAGGTCCACGTGGCGTCCTGGCAGGCCGCGTACGCGGGTCAATTGCCGGACGACTTCCTCGCGGGCCTCTCAGCCGAGGAACGGGCCGTCTCCTGGGAACGGCGCATCCGCGACGGTGTCGGGCAGGTGCTGGTCATCGAGGAGAACGGCGTCGTCGAGGGCTTCGCCGCCTTCTCGCCTTCGCAGCTGTACGCGCTGTACCTGCTGCCGCGCTGCTGGGGCCGCGGTCTCGGCCGGGCGCTGCACGACCGCGTCGTCGAAGCGATGTCCGGTGACCGCGCGATCCTGTGGGTGCTCGCGACCAACGACCGGGCGAAGGCCTTCTACCGGCGGCAGCGCTGGGCGGACGACGGCGAGACCGCGACCGAGACGCTAGAAGGCGTCACCCTGGACGTGGTGCGGTTCAGCCGTCCGCTGCCGTGAAGACGCCGGCCTTCGCGGCAGCCGCGGCGGCTTTGGCGGCGAGGTCGGCATCCCGCGGCGTCACGCCTTCCCGGGAGACGAACAGGCGGTAGAAGACCGGCCCGCAAGCCACGCGCACCGGCTCCACGGGATCGGTGCCGGACGGGACTTCGCCGCGCTCGATCGCCCGGGCCACCGCGGCTCCGGAACGGGCGTGGCGGTCGACGTAGAACTCGCGCAGGGCGTCGGCCGCGCGCGGGGAGAGAAAGGCCGCCGAGATCGACGCCGTGGGCAGCTCGCGCTCGCCCGGGGTGGTGAAGTAGCGCACCAGCTCCAGGTTGATCGCGCGCAGGTCGCCTTCGAGGGACCCGGTGTCCGGCACCGCCCACTCCTGCTCGGCGCCCATCAGCAGGGCGGCCGCGACCAGGCCTTCGGCGGACTCCCAGCGGCGGTAGAGCGTCGTCTTGTGCACGCCGGAGCGTTCGGCGACCGCTTCGACGGTGAGTTCCAGGTACCCGCGTTCGCCGAGCAGCTCCAAGGTGGCGTTGAGCGCGGCGAGGCGGGTCCGCTCGGTGCGGCCGCCCGGACGCTTGGTCCCGGAAATCTCGGTTGCCAACTGCTACTCCTGTTGCGTTAGTGTGCCCAGTATGACAGGAACCGTCGCCGTTGCCGAAATCGCCGAGCTGATCGGCGACGCCGAAGTCGTCGCCATCGGCGAGAACAACCATCACATCCGCGAGTTCGGTGTGCTGCGCGACCGCCTCCTGCGTCACCTGGTCACCGAACGCGGGTTCACCGTGCTCGGGTTCGAAGGCGGCTTCGCGGAGGGGCACCTGGTCGACGCGTGGCTGCAGGGCGGCCCGGGCGAGGTCGCCGACATCGCCCGGGACGGGTTCACGTTCGGTCTCGGCGACTCGGCCGAGGTGCACGAGATGCTGACCTGGCTGCGCGGCCGGGGCGTCCGGTTCTCCGGGCTCGACGTGCCGAGCTCGGCGGGCTCGCCGGTGCCGTCCCTGCAGGCGTTACGGGCGGAGGTCCTGCGCGTGGACCCGGCCAATGTGTCGCTTGTGGACAACGCGCTGGCCGCGTGCGAGCCGTATGCGTCGGTGAGCAGCGCGGTCGCGCCGGGGCGCTACGGTGCCATGAGCACGGAAGCGCGGGATGCCGCGACGACGGCGTTGACTGTCCTCAAAGGACACGTGGCGTCCCTCGGCTACGGTGCGGTGGCCGCGCACCACGCGGAGGGCGCGCTGCGCGTCGACCTGTACCTGCGGGAGCTCGACGCGCTGATGGCGGGCCGCGCACCCGAGCCGCAGAGCTCGTCGCGGGACACGTACATGGCGGCCACCGTCCGCCTGCTGCGGCGGCGGTTCCCGGGCGAGAAGATCGTGCTGATGATCCACAACGGACACCTCCAGCGCGTCCCGTTCTCGCCGATGCCGGGCATGACGGCGCCGTCGGCGGGCACCCACCTGGCCGCGGAGCTGGGGGACCGCTATTTCGCGCTGGCCCTGACCGCCGTCTCGGGGACGACGACCGGCCTGGCCCCCGACCCGGCGTACCCGCTGGGGTTCCGGATGTTCGAGCAGGCCTTGGGCGAGCCGGTTTCCGGGAGTGTCGAGGCGGTGCTGGCTCCGCGGGCACCGTGCGTGGTGGCGCACCCCGCGGCGTCGAGCATCCGGCACGCGCACATGACGCCCGCGGTGGACGTCGCGGCCGCCTGGGACGCCGTCGTCTGCCTGGAGGAGCAGGAAACGATTTTCGCGGGCACTGCCGAATAGGTGTGCCCGTTCGGCTGATTGCCGCAACGCGCGCGAAGGGCGTTTCCTACCGGTATGGCCGGGCGGAGGCGCGCGCTGATCGTCGCCAACGGCGAGTACGACAACGCGGGGTTGCAGCGGCTGGGCTCGCCCGCGGCGGACGCCGACGCCCTGGCCGGGGTGCTCGCCGACCGGGCGATCAGCGACTTCGAGGTTTCCGTGGTGCGGAACGAGACCGCGCACGTGGTCCAGGCGGAGATCGAGGACCTCTGCCTGGAGGGCAAGCCCGACGACGTCCTCCTGATGCACTTCTCGTGCCACGGCCTGAAGGACGACGCTGGCGGGCTCTATTTCGCGGCCCGCAACACGCGCCCGGACCGCCTGCGGTCGACGGCGGTGCCGGCGGACTTCGTGCAGCAGTGCATCCGGCAGAGCCGGTCGCGCAGCATCGTGCTGCTGCTGGACTGCTGTTACGGAGGGGCGTTCGGCCAGGGCGTGGCGGTCCGGGCGTCGGGCGACGCGAACGTCCTGGACAGCTTCCGCGGCGGCCGTGGGCGCGCGGTGATCACGGCGTCCAATTCGATCGAGTACGCGTTCGAGGGGGCGACGCTGGCCTCGGACCAGCCGGCCCGGCCATCGGTGTTCACCTCGGCGTTGGTGGAGGGCTTGCGCACGGGCGAAGCGGACCGCGACGAGGACGGCTTGATCGCGCTGGGCGAGCTGTACGAGTACTTGTTCGACCGCGTCCGCGAGCGCAACCCCAAGCAGACGCCGAGCCGCGACATCGAGATGCAGGGCGAGCTGTACCTGGCCAAGAGCAGGCGCCGCCGCATCAAGCCGTCCCCGATCCCTCCGGACCTGGCGGCGGCGATCGCGGCGGAGAACCCGTTCACCAGGCTGGGCGCGGTGGCGGAGTTGCGCCGTCGGTTGTCGAGCCCGAACCTCCCGGTGGCCATGGGGGCATTCGAGGCGCTCCGGGCAATGGCCTCGACGGACATCGAGCACGTGGCAGCGGCGGCTTCGGACGCGCTGTCGTCCGCGGTGGTGCGGGTGGACGTTCCGTCGGTGCGCTTGTCGGCTGCGGCGGGATCGTCGGCATCGGGGACGTTGAGGGTGCTGGGCCCACCGGTGGCGCGGGAGGTGCGGTTCGAGGCCGCGGAGCCGTGGATCGGAGTGAGGGAGGTGCCCGGCGGGGCGGAGCTCGCGGTGACGGCGGGGTCGTCGGGGGTGCGGAGCGGGCAGGTGGTGGTGCGCGGGCCGACCGGGGATGTCGTGGTGGCGGTGGAGATCGAGGCGCTGCCGGTGGTGGGGCCGGAGGTGGTCGCGGAGCCGGAGGTGGCCGCGAAATCGTCCGTCGGGCAGCCGGTGGTGTCGCCGGAGGTGGTCGCGGAGCCGGAGGTGGCCGCGAAATCGTCCGCCGGGCAGCCGGTCACCGAAGCGGACGCCCGTCCCGCGGCCGCGCCGGTGGTCGAGGGGAATGCGGCGCCTGGGCCCGCGACCGCCGCGAAAGCCGAGGCCGCCCGAGCCTCCGGCCCGTCTGCCACCGCGGCGAACACCGGCCCCGCGGGCGCGGCCGCGCCCGCGGCGCAGGCGGCGCCGATGGCACCTGAGCTCCCGCAAGCCTCCGAACCGCCCACCACCCAAGCCCTTGCTTCCGGGCCACCCAGCCGGCCGGGGGCCGTGGATCCCGTGGGCGGGTTCGCCGGGGTGGCCGCGGTCGCCGGCTCGGTGTTCGCCGTGGTCGGGTTGCCGCTCAAGTACCGCTGGGACAGCTACACCCTCGCCGAATACCGCCCCGGCATGGAGTACTACGTGTGGCTCGTGGCCGCCTGCGCCCTGCTCGCCGGGCTGCTCACCCTCGCCCCGCGAACAAGAGCGCGGACCGGCCCCGCCCTCCTGGTCGGCGTCGGGCTCGGCGCGCTGTTCGGGCTGGCCCGGTTCGTCGGCGAGAGCGTCACCCTGTCCGCGGCCACGGCCGCCGGCCCGCCGGGCACCGGGATCACCCTGGCCGGGTTCGTCGCCTCCGACTCTTCGGGCACCGGGCTGAACGCCGGCTTCACCTTCGTCCTCCTCGCGCACATCGCGTGGGTGCTCGCCGGGGCCTGCGCGCTGGTGGCGCTGCGCCGGAACCGCGCCGTCGCGCTGGGGCCGGTGCGCGGGTGGGCGGCCTGGGCGGCGATCGGGCTCGGCGTGCTGCTCGGCGCCGGGTGGATCGCCCAGCTCGTCGAACTGTCCGCCTACGACGCCGACAGCGCCGGCCGCAACGCCGCCTACTACGTGCTCGGCGCCCTGCTGGCCGTCCTCGTTCCCGTCGTCGCCGTGGTGCTGAGCCCGCGTCCGGTCGGCTGCCTGGTGCTGGCGTCGGGCGTCGCCGGCCTGGCCGGGATCCTCGGGCCGACCTTCGCGGTGCTGGTGGACTACTCCTCGCTGACCTACGCGGGCCAGGTGATCGCCGTGTCGGCGCTCGTGCTGCTGGCCGTCGACACCGCGGTGCTCGCGCGGCGGAATCAGCCGAACGGGCGACAGGCCTGAGTTGTCCCCCGGGGCCCACCGGGGTACCACGACGATCATGAGGATGCTTCTCGCGGCGGTGGCCGTGCTCGCCGGGCAGGTCTCGACCGGCGGGGTGCAGCCCGATCCGCCCAGCTGGGGGCTCGACCGGATCGACCAGCGGGCCGGCCTCGACCACGCCTACCACTACGCGAGCGACGCCTCGGGCGTCACGATCTACGTCATCGACAGCGGCGTCGACGCGAAGCACCCCGACTTCCAGGGCCGCGTCGCGCCCGGGCGGGACTTCCTCAACGGCGGGTCCGACACGTCCGACGTCAACGGCCACGGCACGCGCCTCGCCGGCATCGCCGCGGGCAAGGACTACGGCGTCGCGAAGGGCGCGCAGATCGTGCCGGTGCGGGTGCTCGACAAGGACGGCGGCGGCGCGACCGACCAGATCATCGCGGGCATCGACTGGGTCGCGCAGAACGCCCAGCAGCCGGCGGTCGCGGTCCTGGGCATCGGCGGCGTGCCGAACGACCAGCTCGACGCGGCGGTGAAGCGCCTGGCGACGGTGGTCCCGATCGCGGTGCCGGCGGGCAGCGAGACGGCCGACGCGAGCGGCTTCTCGCCGGGCCGGGTGCCGGAGGCCCTGACGGTGGCGGCCGCCGACGCCCAGGACCGCCCGGACAAGACCTCGAACTCGGGCCAGGACGTCGACCTGTACGCGCCGGGGAGCGACATCCCGTCCCCGATCGCGGGCGGGACGAGCGCCGGGCCGGAATCGGGCACCTCGATGGCGGCGGCCTTCGCGGCGGGGGTGGCGGCGGTGTACCGGGCCCAGCACCCGGAGGAGACGCCGGCGCGGGTGGACGAGGCGTTGGTCCGCGCGGCGACGCCGGACGTGCTGACGGGCGTTCCGGACGGGACGGCAAACCGGCTGCTGTACGCGCCGCCGGCGGGCTGAGGTGCGGTATCGGCACCGCCGACCGGCTCCGGCTCGGGGTTGTCCACAACGCGGCCGAGGTGTGGACGGTCTGCCTGATCTGCGACTTTTCCGGCTTCAGTGGCGGTCGAGCCCGATAGGATGGACCTCGTTCAGGACTGCCACCAGGGGTGACCACCGAACCCCCTGGTCCGCATGATGTCCATCACCCGGGACTGAACTCCCGCAGAGCGGGAAGAACCGGGTAACGTGCGTTGACTTACCGATCCAAGAGGGAAGGACCGGGCATGTTCCGCAAGGTTCTGGTGGCCAACCGCGGGGAGATCGCGATCCGGGCGTTCCGCGCCGGCTACGAACTCGGTGCCGGCACGGTTGCCGTGTTTCCGCACGAAGACCGCAACTCGCTGCACCGCCTGAAGGCCGATGAGGCGTACGAGATCGGCGAACCCGGTCACCCCGTGCGCGCCTACCTCTCGGTCGACGAGATCGTCGCCGCCGCGAAGAAGGCGAAAGCCGATGCCGTCTACCCCGGCTACGGCTTCCTCTCCGAGAACCCCGATCTCGCGCGCGCGTGCGAAGAAGCGGGTATCACCTTCGTGGGCCCGAGCGCCGAGATTCTCGAACTCACCGGTAACAAAGCCCGTGCCGTCAAGGCCGCGCGCGAGGCCGGTGTTCCGGTGCTCGGTTCGTCCGAACCCTCCAGCGACGTCGACGCCCTGGTCGCGGCGGCCGACGAGCTCGGCTTCCCCGTCTTCGTCAAGGCCGTCGCCGGCGGTGGCGGGCGCGGCATGCGCCGCGTCGAGGACCCCGCCCAGCTGCGGGAGTCCATCGAGGCCGCCGCGCGGGAGGCCGAGTCCGCCTTCGGCGATCCGACCGTCTTCCTCGAGAAGGCCGTCGTCGAGCCGCGGCACATCGAGGTGCAGATCCTCGCCGACGGCGAAGGCAACGTCATCCACCTCTTCGAGCGCGACTGCTCCGTGCAGCGGCGCCACCAGAAGGTCGTCGAGCTCGCCCCCGCCCCGAACCTCGACCCCGAGCTGCGCGACCGCATCTGCGCCGACGCCGTCAAGTTCGCCCGGCAGATCGGCTACCGCAACGCCGGCACCGTGGAGTTCCTGCTCGACAAGCACGGCAAGCACGTCTTCATCGAAATGAACCCGCGCATCCAGGTCGAGCACACGGTCACCGAAGAGGTCACCGACGTCGACCTCGTGCAGTCGCAGCTGCGGATCGCCTCCGGCGAGACCCTCGCCGACCTCGGGCTGTCGCAGGACAAGATCTACCTGCGCGGCGCCGCCCTCCAGTGCCGCATCACCACCGAAGACCCGGCCAACGGCTTCCGCCCGGACACCGGCATGATCTCCGCCTACCGCTCGCCGGGCGGCTCCGGCATCCGGCTCGACGGCGGCACCGCTTTCTCCGGCACCGAGATCAGCGCCCACTTCGACTCGCTGCTGGTCAAGCTCACCTGCCGCGGCCGCGACTTCAAGACCGCCGTCGGCCGCGCGCGCCGGGCCGTCGCCGAGTTCCGGATCCGCGGCGTCGCCACGAACATCCCGTTCCTGCAGGCCGTCCTCGACGACCCGGACTTCCGCGCCGGCCGCGTCACGACGTCGTTCATCGAACAGCGCCCGCAGCTGCTCACCGCGCGGCAGTCCGCCGACCGCGGCACGCGGCTGCTGACCTACCTCGCCGACCAGACGGTCAACAAGCCGCACGGCGAGCGCCCGAAGACGCCGGACGCCACGATCAAGCTGCCGAAGCTCCCGAAGGACGCCCAGCCCGCGCCCGGGTCGAAGCAGAAGCTCGCCGAGCTGGGCCCGGCCGGGTTCGCCGAGTGGCTGCGGAAGTCGCCGCACATCGGCGTCACCGACACGACCTTCCGCGACGCGCACCAGTCGCTGCTCGCCACCCGCGTCCGCACCAAGGACCTCCTCGCGGTGGCGCCGGTCGTCGCGAACACGCTCCCCGAACTGCTGTCGCTGGAGTGCTGGGGCGGCGCGACCTACGACGTGGCGCTGCGGTTCCTCGCCGAGGACCCGTGGGAGCGCCTGGCCGCGCTGCGCGAGGCCGTGCCGAACATCTGCCTGCAGATGCTGCTGCGCGGGCGCAACACCGTCGGGTACACGCCGTACCCGACCGAGGTGACCACCGCCTTCGTCCAGGAGGCCACGAAGACCGGCATCGACATCTTCCGGATCTTCGACGCCCTCAACGACGTCGAGCAGATGCGCCCGGCCATCGAAGCCGTGCGCGAGACCGGGTCCGCCGTCGCCGAGGTGGCGCTCTGCTACACCTCGGACCTGTCCGACCCGGGCGAGAAGCTCTACACGCTCGACTACTACCTCAAGCTGGCCGAGCAGATCGTCGGCGCCGGGGCGCACGTCCTGGCGATCAAGGACATGGCCGGGCTGCTGCGCGCGCCCGCGGCGACCAAGCTGGTCACCGCGCTGCGCAAGGAGTTCGACCTGCCGGTGCACATCCACACCCACGACACCGCGGGCGGCCAGCTGGCCACCTACCTCGCGGCGATCAACGCGGGCGCGGACGCCGTCGACGGCGCGGTCTCGTCGATGGCGGGCACGACGTCGCAGCCGTCGCTGTCCTCGATCGTGGCGGCCACCGACCACTCGGCCCGCACCACCGGGCTGGACCTGCGGGCGATCGGCGACCTGGAGCCGTACTGGGAGAGCGTGCGCAAGATCTACGCGCCGTTCGAGGCCGGGCTGGCGTCGCCCACCGGGCGCGTCTACGACCACGAAATCCCCGGCGGGCAGCTGTCGAACCTGCGCACCCAGGCCATCGCGCTCGGCCTGGGCGACCGGTTCGAGGACATCGAGGCGATGTACGCCGCCGCGGACAAGATCCTCGGCCACCTGGTGAAGGTGACGCCGTCGTCGAAGGTCGTCGGCGACCTCGCGCTGCACCTGGTCGGCGCCGGGGTCTCGCCGGCCGACTTCGAGGCGGAGCCGAACAAGTTCGACATCCCCGACTCGGTGATCGGCTTCCTGCGCGGCGAGCTCGGCGACCCGCCGGGCGGCTGGCCGGAGCCGTTCCGCACCAAGGCCCTCGAAGGCCGCGCGGCGGCGAAACCGGTCGTCGAACTGTCCGAAGAGGACCGTGCCGCGCTGACCGCGGAACCACGCCGGACGCTCAACCGGCTGCTGTTCCCCGGTCCGACGAAGGAGTTCGAGGCGCACCGCGAGGCCTACGGCGACACGTCGGTGCTGCCCAGCAAGGACTTCTTCTACGGGTTGCGGCCGGGCGAGGAGTACCCGGTCGACCTCGAGCCGGGCGTGCGGCTGCTCATCGAGCTGGAAGCGATCGGCGAGGCCGACGAGCGCGGCGTCCGCACGGTGATGTCGACGCTGAACGGCCAGCTGCGGCCGATCCAGATCCGCGACCGCTCGATCGCCTCGGACGTCCCCGCGACGGAGAAGGCCGAGAAGGGCAACCCGAAGCAGATCGCGGCGCCGTTCGCGGGCGTGGTGACGCTGCAGGTCGCCGAGGGCGACACGGTCGAAGCCGGCGCGACGGTGGCGACGATCGAGGCGATGAAGATGGAGGCCTCGATCACGGCGTCGGCCGGCGGCAAGGTGGCCCGGCGGGCGATCACCGCGGTGCAGCAGGTCGAAGGCGGTGACCTCCTGCTGGTCCTCGAGTGAGCGTTGCGCCGGGCGATACGCTCGGCGGATGCTGATCAACGCGGTACCGCAACGGCAGGGCGCGGCCAGTCCGCGCGCGGCGGAGCTGCCGGACGGCTGTGTGGCCCTCGCGGAGCTGGCCGGGCACGTGCTCGGCCGGCCCGTGCACCACGTCCGGCAGACCCGGGCGGTGTCCGAAGTGGACCGTGGGGTGTTCTCCCGCGCGGTGCTGACCGGCCCGAACCGGGCGGCCCAGCTGGCGGCCCTGGAGGCGCCGGGCGGCCCGGTCCTGACGATCGGCGGCGACTGCGGTGTCGAGCTGGTCCCGATCGGCGTCGCGCGGTTCCGCCACGGTCCCGGGCTGGGCGTCGCCTGGTTCGACGCCCACCCGGACCTGAACACGGCGGAATCGTCGCCGTCGGGGGCGTTCCACGGGATGGTGCTGCGGTCGCTGCTGGGCGAGGGCGACCCGGAGTTCGCGGCGGACCCGGCCCTGGAGCCCGGCCGGGTGGCCCTCGCCGGGACGCGCGTGTTCGACCCGGAGGAAGAGGCGGCGGTGGGCCGGGGCCTGGCGGTGCGGTCCGTGGCCGCGTTGACGGGCGTGGAGAAGCTGTACGTGCACGTGGACCTCGACGTGCTGGACGCGCGCGAGTTCGCGGGGCTGAACTACCCGGAACCGGACGGCTGGACGATCGAGCGGCTGGTGTCGGAACTGGACGCCCTGGCCCGGTTCGAGGTGGTCGGGGCCGGGATCACGGAGTGCGTGGGGACACCGCGCGAGGTCGAGGTCCTGGAGCCGGTGGTCGCCGCGATCGGGCGGCTGCTCGGGGGATAGGGAGGGTCTCGCGAGCCGGCCTTGGGCCGCGAAGGGCGGTGGGGCTCGGTGTGGCCGGGCGGCTCGCGCCGGTTCGGGCTCGGCACACGCAGGCAAGCGGCCGTGCCCGTGGGCGCGACTCGGCGCGGCCAGGCGGGCGCTGCGGGCGCCGGGGAGTGCGGCTCAGCGCGGCCAAGCGGCCCGGATCGCCTTCACCGCGGCCTCCTCGTCCGCGCCGAGGTCCCGGGCCTGGGCCGCGAACTCCGCGGCCGCCGCGGCCAGCAGGGCCTCGCGGTCGGGGCGGCCCGACGGAACCGTCACCACCGTGCCGCGGGCGCGGGCCGTCGCCACCCAGCCCGCCGCCTCCAGCTCGCGGTACGCCCTCGCCACCGTTCCCGATGCCAAGCCCAGATCCCGGGCCAGCTGGCGGATCGGCGGCAATCTGGTCCCCTCCGGCAGCGCACCCGTCGTCGCCGCGCGGATCACCTGGTCGTGGACCTGCCGCCACGGCGGTACGCCGTTCTCGGTGTCGACGACGATCTTCACGCCGTCGCCGGCCGGCGTTTCGCCGGGGCCGTCACCGCCAGGAACGCCGCCAGGCCGGCCACGACCGCCAGGAACGACCCGAAGTCGCCCACCGGCCAGCCGATCGCCGTGCACGCGCCGATGCCCAGGCCGACCGCCACCCGCGCGCTGCGGCAGCGCAGCGCCAGATCGGCCCGCGCCGCGCCCACCGCCGGGCGGCGCACCGCCAGCAGCGTGATCGCCGCGCTGACCAGCGCCGTGCCCGCGGCCACCGCCAGCAGCTTCCACTGCGCCGTCAGCCCCAGGTGCAGCAGCGATCCCGCGGCCGCCAGCACGCCCAGCACCAGGATCCACGCCGGGACGACCCCGAGCAGCGTCCGCGGCGCCAGTTCGGCCTCGCGGCGCGGGCCGCGGGACGGTCGCTGCGCGAACAGCTCGGCGATCAGGCCACCCAGCAGCAGCGTCGCCAGGATCGAGCCCGTCGTCGTGTCGTCGAGCAGCGGCGGGATCGCCAGGAACAGCCACGGGTACCAGAGCCGCCGCCGCTTGAGGTAGCGGACGGCGAGGTCGACCTCTCCGGCGTCGGGCTCGGCCACGCCCCACCGCTCCAGCAAGCGCTTACCGTGCTTCCGCCCCGGCCAGAGCACGATCAGGATCGCCAGCCCGATCACGCCCGTGAACAAGGCGACGGCGAGCACGTTGTCCCACGGCATGCGGTACCTCCTCGGCTTGTATCAACCACATGATACAAGATTCCGGCGTAACCGCAGCGCGGGCCGGTCGTTGGAGGTTCGTCCGTTCGTACGCACGCCACCGTGCAGTCGGCGGGACACTTGTCAGCCGATCGCAGCCGAGCGGCGAAAAATTGTCACCGCGATGACAACAAATCGGTTTTCCTTCACGGGTGTGACACGTTTGGCGTTAGTTTTTCGATGTGTCGGTTGTCATCCGTGCAACAGGCACGGTCACCCGGCCGTGGGAACCCGCGACCGGAGTCCCGGGGCGGAGCAAAGGAGCTGCGATGTCGGTGGAGCGCGGATTCGATCACGCTGCGCCGCCGCCCACCGCCGCTCTACCGCGCAAGCTGGCCGACATCCTGCGGCCGGAACTGGCGAGTCTCGCTGCTGAAATCGTCGAAGAAATCCGTGCGACGATCCCGGCGTACGCGCGTCCGCTCGACGGCCCCTACGGCAAGTCGATCCGGGCCGGCGTCGAATACGCGATCACGTTGTTCGTCGCGCAGATCGCCGACCCGACGGTGTCGAAGGAACAGTCCCACGAGGTGCACCACCGCCTGGGACAGAACGAAATGCGCGAAGGCCGCAGCCTCGACACGCTGCAGTCGGCCTACCGCGTGGGCGCGCGGGTGTCGTGGCGGCGCATCATGCGCGTCGGGCGGCGCAGCGGCCTTTCCTCGGCGGTGATGTCCCAGCTGGCCGACGCGATGCTGGCGTTCATGGACGAGCTGGCGTCCGTCGCGCTCGACGGCTACCTGGAAGCCAAGGCGCGCACGGCGGGAGCGCTGGACACCTGGCGCCGCAAGCTGCTCCACCTGATCCTCGAGACGCCACCCGCCTCCCCGAAAGCGATTGCCGAGCTGGCCCAGCTGATCGGCTGGCCGGTCCCGTCCGACGCGACCCCGGTCGCGGTCTGCCCCGCGGGCGGTGTCGCCCCGGCCCGCCGGCACGCGGGACTGGACGCCGACGTCCTCGCCGAACTCGACACGCCGGACCCGAAACTGGTCGTCCCGGGCGAGCTGAGCAGCGCCCGCCTGGCCGCGCTGCAGGTGGCGCTGCCGGACTGCCGCCTGGCGATCGGCCCGTGCGTCCCGCTGGCTTCGGTCGCGGATTCCCTGCGCTGGGCCCGGAACGCGCTGCAGCTGGCCGAGCGCGGCGTCCTGGCGGCGCGCCCGGTGCTGCGCGCGGAGGAGCACCTGGCGACGCTGCTGGTCAACTCGGACACGGGCCTGGTCGGCACGCTGCGGCACCGCTTGTTCGCGCCGCTGGCCGACATGACGGGCAAGCAGCAGGAGCGGCTCCTGGAGACCCTGCGGGCGTGGCTGGACAGCCAGGGCAACGTGGTGGAGATCGCCGAGCGCCTGGGCGTGCACCCGCAGACGGTCCGCTACCGCATGCGCCAGCTGCAGGCGACGTTCGGCGACAGCCTGCGCGACCCGGCGGCGCGCTTCGAGATGGAACTGGCGCTGCGGGCCGGGGCGGCGCCGCTGCCGCTGCGGTACCCGGTGAGCGAGCTGCTGCCGTCGCCGAGGACGGGCGGCTCGCGTCCACAATGGACGTCGCAACAGCCGTGACGGCGAGGTCCACAGTGGACCCTCGGTGGCCGGTCGGGTCACCGGGATCGACGGGCTGAACGCCGGGTCCGCCGGTCGCCCCCAGGCCCAGGTTGACGCGACCGCGGAAGCCGTCGCCGGAGGCGGTCAACGGCGGCGCACGCCCCCGTGGTGAGGACGCGACTCCCCTCGATTGTCCGCGCGAAGGATGCTTCAGGTAACCGGCAGGTCCGGGGTTGTCGGGAGCCCGGTGGAACTGCAGTGTGCCTCAGTTCGGGTGCTTCGCGACCGCCTTGTCCGCCGCCGCCCCGGCCGTGCCCGGGAGGGGCGGGAGGGTGTCGGGCGGGCAGTTGGTGTGGTCGGGCTCGGTGCACCCGTTCAGGTTGTAGGTGTCGATGAAGGCCTGGTTGCCCCAGCCCGTGCTCATGCCGCTGAGCAGCGGGCTCAGGTCCTGGCCGCCGGAACCGCAGTCGCGGAAGGGAGGCAGGTAGAAGCCCTTTTCCGGATCGGTCCGGACGTGGCCGGTGGTGAACGGGTCGTAGCGACCGGTGATCTCGAGCGACACCGGCTCCTTCGTCACGCAGCCGGGGCCGACCTCGAGCGGGACACCGTTGACCTTGGCGCCGCTCAGCTTGCCCATCACCTTCAGCTCGGTGCGCAGGTTCGTGTAGCCCTCGTCGTCGGTGAACAGCCCGCCGCCCACTTCGATCATCTTGCTGTTCTGCCAGTCGACCGGCAGGAACTCGACGGTCGCGGTCACCGGCACGAACCCGAAGCCGAGGAACGTGGTGGTGGCCGGTTTGAACACCGCCGACCCGGACACCCGGGACTCGCCGGTGTCGATGTTCACCGTGAAGAACGCGTTGACCAGGAGGGCGGGGTCGGCGACGACGGTCGCGCCCAGCCTCGCGACGGTCGACCTCGTCATGATGGTGATGAGGCCGAGCGGCACGGTGTATTCGTTCGGCGGCGGGTCGTCCTCCAGCGCGGCCGCCGAACCGAGCGCGGCCTTCTGCTCGGCACCCGGCTTCGCCGTCGGCTGGACGAGGATCGTGCCCAGCGTCGCCTGCTGGCCGGGATCGAGGGTGCACGCGATCGGCGGGGCGGCCTCGGGCGCGGCCGGTGCATCGGCCGCGGGAACGGCCGCCAGCGCGAGCTTTGGCGCGGTGACGTCGAACGTGACGGGGCCGAAGGTGTTGATCGCGATCTCCGGCACGTCGCCGGTGGCGGTGAGGGTGACGTCGCCGGTCTCCGGCAGGGGCGTCGGCGCCACGGTGAGGGCGACCGGGATCTGGTCCGAGCGCTCGCCCTGGTGCACGGCGAGGGCGAGCTGCACGGCGCCCTGCAGCGAACCGGCGGTGGCGCCGGCGGGCAGGAGTGACAGGGCGACGTCGCGGGGGAGGCTGAACTGCGTGGCGTACTTGCCGATCGTCGCCGAGGTGCCGGTCTTCGCCACGGTGGGCAGGGTCGCCGTCGTTTCGACGGTGAGCTTGCGCGGGCCGAGCGGATCGGCGAAGGGACAGGTGACCGAGACCGACGCCGTCGCCGTCTTCTCCGGCGGGTCCGCGGGGGCGGGGGCGGCCGAACCGACCCCGGTCAGCGCGCCGTTCGCCGCGGACAGCAGGCCGGCGGCCGCCAGCGCGGTCACCGTGACGGAGCGGGGCCGGAGTCGACGTGGCATCGGTTTCCCTGTGTGTTCGGTGGTGCCGAAGACGGAAACCCGGTGCGGGCCCCTCTCGCGAGGAGGCCCGCACCGGGAACCGGCGTCAGTTGACGGTGATGCTCGGGCTGAACGCGGTGTTCTGCGCCGGGTTGGTGACCTTCAGGGTGCAGTTCATCGACCACGGCGTCCAGGTGTTGTTGGCCTTCTTGTGGAACTCGAGGGCCGCCGTGACCGTGGTGCCCATCGACAGCGTGTCGGTGCCCGCCGCCGCCGGCGCGGTGTAGGTCGGGACGGTGGAGGTCGCGACCTGCGAGATGTTCACCGTGATCGGGCCGCCGGCCGGGTAGATGGTCTCCGGGATGTCCAGCCCGGTGGCCGCCGGCTGCGACAGGGTGCCCGACGCTGCCGTCACCGGCACCGTGGCGGTGCCGCGGATGCCGTCGTAGCCGACCGCGGTGAGCAGCGCGTGGACACCGGCGCTGATCGTCGCGGAGCCGCCCACGTTGGCCGGGGTGAGGGTGCCGCCGGCGGCGACGGAGTCCTCGGCGTCCAGGTGCGAGGTCACCAGGACCGGCTGCGGCGTGACGCCGGGGAAGGTGCAGGTGTAGGTCAGGGGCGTGGTGCCACCGGCGGTGTAGGTGACCGTGGCGGCGGCCGCGGTGCCGGCGGTCAGCACCGCGATGGCGCCGACGGCGGTAGCGGTGGTCGCGATTCCGGCGGACAGCCTGCTGAGTCGGGACATACCCATCTCCTTTGATTCAGTACAGTCTCGGCTTTGGCTGATCGATTGCTCGCCGTCGTAGCGCTGTCGATCACGTTCGCCCGCCCCCATTGCCCCGAGCGGCGGGACGTGAATTCACCGACGTGCGAGGTGGAGGTCCATCTGCCGGGAATGAGGCTACTCGCGAGTTCATTACGGAACAAGAGTTTGTGGCATCGTCAGTGCGCCGCACCGGGACGGTTCGGCTTTCTTGTCCGCGGTCGCGCAGGACCGGCGGCGGTTTCATCGGATTTTGACAAAGAACCACCGCGCGATCGAACACTCTCGGGAACGGTCTACCATTCACGATCTTGCCGAAGCAATCTGGGATAACGAAACGCGAGAAAGGAGGCTACCGTGCCACTTGCTTCACGTTGTGAACGGGTATCGCTCAGGGGGGCCGCATTGACGGTCTCGGCGGCGCTGGCCCTGTCGCTCTTCGCGTCGCCGGCGTCCGCGGCCACCGCCGGCGGGGTGCTCGGCTGGGGGAAGCAGGACTTCGGCGTCGTGGTTCCCCCGGCGGCGGCGCTGACCGGGGTCACCGCCGTGTCCGCGGGCTCCACGACGGTGCTCGCGTTGAAGGGCGGGACGGTCCTCGCGTGGGGCGCGAACAACTGGGGCGCCAACGAAGTGCCCGCCGCGGCGCTGTCCGGCGTCAGCCAGATCGCGTCGGGCTGGGGGCACGAGCTCGCCCTCAAGAACGGTCAGGTCCTGGCCTGGGGCAACGACTGGTACGGCCAGACCGACCTGCCCGCCTCGGTGGCCGGTGGCGTCACGGCGATTTCGACGTCGTACATGCACAGCCTGGCCCTCAAGCAGAACGGCCAGGTGGTGAGCTGGGGCAGCCGGACCGACGTGCCGGCGGCCGCGCAGTCCGGGGTGACCGCGATCGCCGCCGGGTCCGACCACAATCTGGTGATCAAGAACGGCGCCGTGCTGGCGTGGGGGAACAACGCCTACGGGCAGGCGACCGTGCCGGCGGGCCTGACCTCGGGCGTCACCGCGGTGTCCGCCGGCGCCCAGCACAGCCTGGCCCTGAAGGACGGCCGCGTCTACGCGTGGGGCCGCAACAACTACGGCCAGGTGACCGTCCCCGACGCGGCCCTGTCGGACGTCGTGGCCATCGACGCCGGTGCCAACCACAACCTGGCCGTCAAGGCCAACGGCGACATCCTCGCCTGGGGTTCGAACCTGGTCGAGGAAACGGCCCCGTACCTGCTCCCGTGCGGGCCGGTCTTCGGCATTTCCGCCGGGGAGAACGACAGCTTCGCGCTGAAGGAAAACCCGGTAGAGCTCGGCGAGGCGGTGGTGGTCCTCCTCCCCCGCCTCCAGCTCCTCCAGCCGCGCGAGG
>NZ_JBSFNC010000155.1:0-20870 GCF_053586895.1 Amycolatopsis sp. NPDC003731
GCGGTGATGGCGGCGTCGACGATCGCGTGGTCGCGGTCGTCGGCCGGGGCGAGCCTCGGACGTCCCGAATGAGTCATTCGCGACACCGCTGGCGCGCCCGACTTCGCCGGAACCGGCCGGCAAGGGTCGGAACACACCCGGCCACCACGGCACCCACACCCCCCGCAACCCCGATCCGAAGCCAGAACACGGCCGGCGGCGCCGGGTCAAGGCACGCTTTCCCGCCTTGACGCGGTGCCGCCGGCCGTAGTCACCATCGGGCTTCGGGGTGGCGGCACCCGCTCACCCGACGACTTCGGATACCGGAACGGAACTCCACCAAGACGCCCACTCACCCGGCGTTCACCAGCTCGCGCCGCTCAACCCGGGCCCGCGTCCCGGTCCCCACCGCGGCCACCGCCAGCAGCAGCCACACCGCCACCACCGCGATCAGCCACGACCACCCCGCATGCCCGTACACCCACGCCCCCGCAGCTCCGCCGACGCTGCTGCCGAGGTAATACGTCGCCGTGTACATGCCGCCCACCTGGCCGCGGGCCGTCTCCGGGGCGTCCGCCGCGGCCCAGCCGTTCGCCACTGCGTGGGCCGCGAAGAATGCGCAGGTCAGCACCAAGAATCCCGCGATGACCAGCGGCAACGAGTCCGGCAACGTCAGGGCCGCGCCCGTCGCCGTCAGCAGCAACGCTCCGATCAACGCCCGGCGGCGCCCCACCCGGGCCACCAGGCGCCCGGCCGCCGCCGACGACACCGAGCCCGTTGCGTAAGCCAGGAAGACCAGCGAAGCCACCGCCGGCGACAACTCCAGCGGGGACCCCGTCAACCGGAAACCCGCCGCGTTGTACAGGGCGACGAACGAACCCATCGCCAGCAACGCGACCGCGTACTGCGCCAGCAGCACCGGCTTGCTCAGCGCCGTCAGGAGCCCGCGGCCGACGCCACCGGCACGGCCCGGTCGCGGGCCCGGCGGCAGCGTCACGACCGTCACCGCGGCACACACCGCCCCGACACAGGCCACGACCAGCAGGGCGCCGCGCCAGCCGAGGGGGCCTGCCGTGAAGCCGCTGGCCAGCCGGCCGAGCATGCCGCCGATCGTGTTGCCCGCGATCATCGCTCCGACCGCCGCCGCGACGCCCGCGCGGCCCAGGCGCTCCGCCAGATACGCGGCCGCCACGCCGGGGAAGCCCGCGATCGCGACGCCCTGCAGCGCCCGCAACACCAGCAGGGCCGGGTACGTCGGCATCAGCGGCAGCAGGAGGCCGAACACCACCGACGCGATGACCGACGTCAGGATCACCGGGCGGCGGCCGACCACCTCCGACAGCGCCGCGATCGGCAGCACCGCGATGGCCAGCGCGCCGGTCGCCACGCTCACCGCGAGCGCCGCGCCACCCGGGTCCAGGTGGTACTGCGCCGCCAGCTGCGGCAACACCGGCTGTGGCGCGTAGAGCAGGGCGAACGAGGAGATCCCGGCCGCGGCGACGGCCGTCTTGACTCGGCGGGTGGAGGTCACCTCCCGAAAGTAAGCAGGACTAACCAATACGTCTAATGCACCCGGGTGGCACAATCGATACGGTGTCGTATGACTCGCTGTCCGCGCAGGTCGCGCCGCACCTGCCATTGCTCGCCGCGCTCCGGGAGACGAGGAACGTCACACGCGCGGCCGAACTGCTGGGTGTCCCGCAACCGACCGTCAGCCGCCGGCTCGCGGCGCTGGCGGACGCGCTCGGGGCGCCACTGACCGTTCCGGACGGCCGTGGCATCCGGCTGACGCGCGCGGCAGAGCTGCTCGCCGAGGCGGCCGAGCGTGGGCTGGCGGCGCTCGACGCCGGCGTGCGGCTGGCGCGCGAGGAGGTGTCGCCGGAGTCGGGGCACGTCGTGCTCGGGTTCCTGCACCTGCTCGGGCGGTCGCTGGTGCCGTCGCTGCTGCGCGGGTACCGGGCGCGCTACCCCGGCGTGCGGTTCACGCTGGTCCAGGGCTCGCGCCAGGACATGGTCGACCGGCTGACCGGCGGCGAGCTGGACCTCGCCCTGGTGGCGCCGCTGCCCGACGTGCCGGTGCTGGCCGGCGCGGGCCTGGTGGACGAGGAGATCCTGCTGTCGGTTCCGGCGGGCCACCGGCTGGCGGGACGCCGGGAGGTGCGGGTGGCGGAACTCGCCGACGAGGAGTTCGTGCTGCTCGAGCAAGGGTACGGCGTCCGGACGCTGACGGACGAGCTCTGCGCGGCAGCGGGCTTCACGCCGCGGATCGCGTTCGAAGGCCAAGAGTCGGACACCGTGCGCGGCCTGGTGGCGGCGGGCCTGGGCGTGGCACTGCTGCCGCGGTTCGGGCCGGGCACGCCGGCCGGCGTGGCGGAAGTGCCGCTGGCGCCGCCGCCGTTCCGGACGATCGGGCTCGTGTGGCGGGCGGAGGAGCCGCTGACCCCGGCGGTCACCGGGTTCCGCGACCACGTCCTGGAAACGGCCGGCCGTCAGCCCAGCGAAGCCGCCAGTTCCACCAGCGTCCGCGCGGCGAAGCCCGTCGCGCCCGGGACCACCTCGTCGTAGTTCTTCTCCGACCGGGCCGGGCCCGCGATGTCCAGGTGCGCCCACGGCAGGCCCGAGGTGAACTCCCGCAGGAACAACGCCGCCGTGATGCCGCCCGGGCCGCCGGGCGTCTGCCGGACGTCGCCGAACTCGCCGCGGACGTTCTCCGCGTAGTCCTCCACCAGCGGCATCCGCCACCACGCCTCGCCCACGCGCGCGCCCGCCGAAACCACCGCGGCCGCCAGCGAAGAGTCCGAGGCGAACAGGCCGCCCGTGCGCAGGCCGAGCGAGACCTTCATCGCACCGGTCAGCGTCGCCGCGTCGACCACGTAGTCCGGTGAGAACCGGCGGATCCCGTAGACCAGCGCGTCGGCCAGGACCATCCGGCCCTCGGCGTCGGTGTTGCCCACCTCGGTCGTCTTGCCGCCGTAGTGCCGGACGATGTCGCCCGGCCGGTACGACGACCCCGACACGTGGTTCTCCGCGCACGGCACCAGCGCCGTCACCCGGACCGGCAGCCCCAGCGCCGCGATGGCCCGGATCGCCGAAATCACCGCCGCGCCGCCCGCCATGTCCGTGCGCATCAGGTGCATCCCGTCGGCCGGCTTGATCGACAGGCCGCCCGTGTCGAACGTGATGCCCTTGCCCACCAGGAGCAGGTGCGTCGAAGCCCCCGGCGGCTGGTACGCCATCTCGATCAGCCGCGGCGGCCGCGCGGAACCGCCGCCGACGGCCAGCACGCCGCCGAAACCTTCGGCCGCGAGCCACTTCTCGTCCCGCACCGTCACCTCGACGCGCGGGCCGGCCACGCGGGCGGCCGTGTCCGCCAGCCAGGCCGGGGTCTTCACGTTGGACGGCGTGTTCGCGAGGTCCCGCGTCAGCGCCGTCGCCGCGGCCAGCGCCGAAGCGTGCTCGACCAGCGCCGGCAACGCCGGGTCCTCCCCCACGAGCCGGATCGTCCGCACGGACGGCGAAGGCGCTTCGCCGGTCACCTTGTACCGGTAGCCGCCCAGCAGGAGGCCCAGCGCGAGTTCGGTGACGTGCTCGCCGGAGGCCTCCTCGGGCAGTTCCAGCTGCACCGCGCGGAACGCTTTTCCGCCGTTCTCGACGTCTTCGGCCAGCGCCGCGTTCAGCGCGCGGACCAGCGCCGCGCCCGTCTTGCGGTACTCCTTCGGCTCACCGCCGCCGAGGCCCGCGATCCAGCGCGGCCCGCTGCCGGGCACCGTCTGGACGTCGCCCGCCTTGCCGGTGATCCGGACGCCCTCGATCTCCAAGGGCTCGACGTCATCGTTGTCGGGCGCGGCCACCAGCCGGGCCGTCGGGACGCCGCGGCGGAGGTCGGCCGCGACTTCGATGTCGAGCAGAGTAGCCGGAACGGGCGGTAGCGGATTACGCACAGTGAGCAACCTTCGGGCGCAGAGGAACCGCGACCCCGGCCTCCGCAGGGAGACCGGGGTGCGACGGAAGGACGGATCGAGGGAGCCGGCTCAGCCGGTGACCTCCGCCAATGCGGCGCCGAGGTCCTTCGCTTCTTCCGCGGAGAGTTCGACGACGAGTCGCCCACCACCTTCGAGCGGTACGCGCATCACGAGGCCCCGCCCCTCCTTAGTCACTTCGAGGGGACCATCTCCGGTCCGGGGCTTCATGGCCGCCATAGCGTGCTCCCTCCGTCTCAACCGGCGCGCCCGGGTCGCGCTCGCGTGAAAGCCAGCCGGGTCTGGTGTCCATTGTCCCTCATCAGCGGCCGGGCGCATCAGCGGACCGATCTTTTGCCGCCGTATCGGTGCTGGTATGCGGCCCGCGCGAGGTGAAAGACTCTCGGCCGACCGAAGTTTTCCGCGCAAGGAGAAGACGTGACCACATCCGACGTCCTGTTGACCGCCGACGCCGACGGGGTGCGCACCCTCACCCTCAACCGGCCGCAGGCGTACAACTCGCTGACCGTGGAGCTGAAGGAAGCACTGCTCGCGGCACTGCGCGAGGCGTCCGGCGACGAGGGAGTCCGCGCGGTCGTGCTGACCGGTTCCGGCAAGGCGTTCTGCGCCGGCCAGGACTTGAAGGAGCACGTGGGGCTGCTGCAAGCGGGTGACCCCGCCCCGCTACACACCGTGAAGGAGCACTACAACCCGATCGTCAAAGCGATCGTGGCCATGCCCAAGCCGGTGATCGCGGCGGTCAACGGCACCGCCGCCGGCGCCGGGGCCGCCTTCGCCTACGCCAGCGACCTGCGGATCGCCGCCGAGTCGTCGTCGTTCCTGATGGCCTTCGCCAACGTCGGGCTCGGCCCGGACTCGGGCGCGTCCTGGACGCTGCAGCGGCTGGTCGGCTACGGCCGCGCCGCCGAGCTGATGCTGCTGGCCCGGACCGTCGACGCGGCCGAGGCGCTGCGGCTCGGCCTGGTCGGCGAGGTCGTGCCGGACGAAGAGCTCGCCGCCCGCGCCCAGAAGGTGGCGGCGAAGCTCGCGGCCGGCCCGACCGTCGCCTACGCGAAGATCAAGGGCGTGCTCAACCTGGCCGCGCAGTCGACGTTCGAGGAGGCCCTCGACGCCGAGGACGCCGCCCAGACCGCGCTCGGCGCGACCGCCGACCACACCGAGGCCGTCGAGGCCTTCGTCGGCAAGCGCAAGCCGGCCTTCCAGGGCAAGTGACGCCGCGGCTGCTTCCGGGCTCAGGCCGCCCGGAAGCAGCCGGCGACGTGGTCGTCGACCATCCCGGTGGCCTGCATCAGCGCGTAGCACGTGGTCGGGCCGAGGAAGACGAACCCGCGCTTCTTCAGCTCCTTGGCCATCGCCTTGGACTCGTCGGTGATGGCCGGGACGTCGGCCATCGTCTGCGGGCGCTTGTGCGAAGAGGGCGCGAAGGACCACAGCAGATCGTCCAGCGGGGTGTCCAGCGCGGCGATCGCCTGGGCGTTCTTGATCGCGGCCAGGATCTTCGCCCGGTTCCGCACGATCGAGGCGTCCTGCATCAGCCGCTCGACGTCGGCGTCGCCGAACTTCGCCACCTTCGCCGGCTTGAACCGCTTGAACGCCTTCCGGAAGCCTTCGCGCTTGCGCAGGATCGTGATCCACGACAGCCCCGACTGGAACGACTCGAGGCACAGCCGCTCGTACAGCTCGTCCTGCCCGTGGAGCGGAACACCCCACTCCTCGTCGTGGTACGCAGCGTAATCCGGGGTCGAATTGCCCCAGCTGCACCGCGCGACGCCGTCGGCGCCGAGAAGCTCACTCATCCCCACCCACCGAATAGTTTTCCGCGAACCGCGCGAACCGCCGCAGCGACAGGCGCACCCCCAGCGCGAACGCCGGCCGCACGACCGGCCAGCCGAGCCGGCCCAGCGGCCCGAACGGCAGCCGCAGGTGCTCGGCCCACACGAACGTCGAGCGCGCCGCGCCCTTCGGGACGACCTGGAACACGCCGGTGCCGGCCACGACGCTGCCGAGGTGCCGGACCCCGCACCGCACCGGCGGCTCCCAGCTGGTGATCTCCATGGTGTCGGTGAAGCCGACCCCGGCCACGCCGGTGAACGCCGAGAGCCGCGAGCCGACGCTGCGGCCGTTGCCCTCGACCACCTCGACGTCGGTGCCGAGCATCCACTCGCCCTGGCGCGCCCAGTCGGTCAGCGCGAGCCAGGTCGTCCCGGCCGGGGCGCGGACGTCGACCGAGAGGATCAGGTCCGTCACGGGGAAGCCTCGGGCGAGGACGTGCTCTCCCGCTCGCGTTCGCGCTGCTCCAGTTCGGCGACGCGGGCGCGCAGCTCGTCGAGCTCGACGCCGAGCCGCCGCATCACCCAGTCCACTTCGGACATCTTGTAGCCGCGCAGCACCAGCTGGAACCGGACCTCGGTCAGGTCCTCGCCGGTGATGTCCTCGGCGGGCAGCCGGGTGGGCGAGCTGCCCGGCGGCAGCGGGGCGAGCTCCTCACCCCGGCCGAACACCACCGCGGCGAGCAGGAACACCACGGCCGCCACCAGCAGCATGACTACGAGGTAGATCAGCGCGGTCGTCACGCGACGATCGTGGCATACCCACCCCAGGATCGTCTCGCGAGCACGACGAGCCGGACGGAAAGCGCCACCCAGGCGACCATCAGCAGGACGCAGGGAACGCTCAAGAACAGCCGGGAGACGTCGACGAGGCCGGTCGAGCCGATCACCAGCCCCACCGAGGCCAGGTTGATGCCGACGGCCAGCGCGATCAGCGCGCCGCAGAACCGGGACAGCCGGACGGCGTCGAGCCGGCGCGACAGCCACCGGATGCCGACCAGGGCGATCAGGCCGATCACCGGCACGACGAACACGGCACCGTGCGTGGCGTGCGCGATCACGCGGTACCACTCCGGCGTCGGCGTCGAAAGTTTCGTCCACTCGCCGAAGGTGAGGATCCGCGCGTAGTCCCACGCGATCTGCATCGCCGGGACGCCCAGCACCAGCTTCCACAGCGTCCGGACGCCGCTGAGCATGCCCAGCTCGGCCTGGTAGTCGCGGGCGACGACGGCCGCCGGGCCGAAGTCGGCGACGGCCCGGCGCTGCGCGTCCTCGTCGCTCCAGCCGCCCGCGCGGTAGGCGTCGGCGGCGTCGTGCAGCCCGTCGCGGGCCTCACCGAGCAGGTCGGCCTTGAACCGGCCGCAGCCGTGCAGCCTGCGGTCCAGCTCCCCCAGGTACTCGTCGATCATGTCCCCAGCACTCCCCCGATGACCGTGGTGAACTCCCGCCACTCGGCGCGTTCCGCGGCCAGGGCCTGCTCGCCGGAGCGGGTGAGCCGGTAGGTCCGCCGCTTGCGGCCGGACACGACGTCCCATTCGCTGGCCAGCCAGCCGGCCCGCTCGAGCCGGCGCAGCGCCGGGTACACGGTGCCGGTGGGCAGGTCGAGCGCGCCGTCGCTGCGCAGCTGGAGGGCCTCGATGATCGCGTAGCCGTGCAGTTTCCGGCCGTCGAGCACGGCCAGCAGCAACGCGTCGAGGTGTCCGCGCAGGGTGTCCGCCTTCATGGGTATGCAGTCTACACGTCGGCTCACTACATGTAGGCAGGCTATGTGTAGCCTGCCTACATGAACGCTCTTCCGATCGCGAGACTCCAGTTCGCGACGACGACCTCGTTCCACTTCCTGTTCGTGCTGCTCACGCTGGGGCTGGTCACGCTGGTGGCGGTGCTGCAGACGCGCTGGACGCTCGGCGGCAAGCCGGAGCTCCTGCGGATGACGCGCTTCTGGGGCCGCCTGTACGTGATCAACTACGCGCTCGGGATCGGCACCGGCATCGTGATGGAGTTCCAGTTCGGGCTGACCTGGACCGGCCTGTCCGCCTTCGCCGGCGACGTCTTCGGCGCGCCGCTGGCCATCGAGACGCTGGTCGCGTTCTTCCTCGAATCGACCTTCCTCGGCCTGTGGATCTTCGGCTTCGGGCGGATGAACAAGTGGCTGCACCTGACGCTGCTCTGGCTGGTCACGCTGACCGCGTACGCGTCGGCGCTGTTCATCATGCTGGCCAACTCGTTCCTCCAGAACCCGGTCGGCAGCCGGGTCGAGGACGGCAGCCTGCGCCTCGACGACTTCGGCGCGCTGTTCTCGAACCCTGCGCTGGTCGCGTCCCTGCCGCACGTCCTCAGCGCCGCGTTGGTGACCGGCGGGTTCTTCGTCGTCGGCGTCAGCGCCTGGCACTTCCTCAAGCGCACCACCGAGGTCGAGTTCTTCCGGCGGTCGATGCGAATCGGTGTGGTGGCGGCGCTCGTCGGCTCGATCTTCGTCGTCAACCAGGGCTTCGCGCAGTTCGGCGAGCTGAAGACGTACCAGCCGGACAAGCTGGGCGAAAGCGCGGTCGGCGTGCCGCTCGGCGCCATGATCGGGCTGGGGTTCCTGATGTTCCTCTGCGCGCTCCTCGGCACGCTCCTGCTGTTCCGGAACTGGCTCACGAAGGCGCGGTTCCTGCACTACCTGATGGTCGCGGCCATCCCGCTGCCATTCGCCGCCGCGATCATGGGCTGGCTGGTGCGCGAGCTCGGCCGCCAGCCGTGGCTGGTCTGGGGGAAGCTGCGCACCGCCGACGCGATCGCGGACGTCCCGGCCGGCCAGATCCTGTTCTCCTTCATCGCTTTCACACTGCTGTTCGCCGCGCTCGCGGTGGCCGACTGGGTGCTCATGGCGCGCGTCGCCAAGCGCGGCCCGGAGCCGGCCGAGGCGCCCGCCGGACAGCCCGTCCTGAGCGGAGTCTGACCGATGACGACCTTCTGGTGGGGCATCCTGGGCCTGCTGACCTGCGGCTACTTCGCGCTGGCCGGGTACGACTACGGCGTCGGCATGCTGCTGCCCGCGTTCGAGGCCGACGAGCGTCGGCGGCGTCAGACGCTCGGTGCGCTCGGGCCGTTCTTCCTGGCCAACGAGGTGTGGCTGATCGCGGCCGTCGGCCTGCTCTTCGGCGCGTTCCCGCACCTGGAGGGCAAGGTGTTCGCCGGGGCGTACGTCCTGGTCGTGACGCTCCTGCTCGGCCTGGTGACGTTCACCGCGTCGATGCAGCTGCGCAGCCGCCGCCCGGACGCCCGCCGCGGCGCCTGGACGGCGGGCATCGTCGGCGGTGCGCTGGTGACGGCGCTGTCGTGGGGCCTGTTCCTCGGCAACCTCGTCCTCGGGCTGCCGCTGTCCCCGGACGGCTCGCCTTCGGGAGACGTCCTCGCGTTGTTCTCCCCGTACGCGGTGCTGTGGGGACTCGGGTTCGTCGCGCTGTTCTGCTTGCAGGGCGCGGCTTTCCTGGCCGTGCGGGCCCCGGCCGAGCTGGCCGGCCGCGCGGTGCGGCTGGCGCGCGCCTTCTCGGCGCCGGTGCTGGCGTTCCTCGTGATCGCCGCGGTATGGGGCTTCTTCGCGCTCGACGGCGGTTCGGTGCTCGGTGCGGTCGTGGCCGCGGTGGCGTTCGCGGCGTTCGCCGTGGCCCGGCTCGGGCTGGCGGCGCGGCGGTACCGGGTCGCGCTCGTCGGGTCGATGGTCCTGGCCGCCTGCCCGGCGCTGCTCGCCGGGACGCTGCGGTTTCCCACCGTGCTGGCTTCGCCGGGGTACGCGCTGACGCTCGACCAGGCGGCGACGGCGGCGGAGACGTTCGCCGTGCTCGCCTGGTTCGCACCACCCGCGGTGCTCGTGCTGGTGGTGGTGCAGTGGCTGACCTGGCGCGCCCACCGCCGTCCCGTCGACCAGCGCTCGCTGCTGCACTTCTAGGGGGACGTCGTGCCTGCACTGCCCGGACTCCGGCGGTACCTGCTCGCGTTGGGAGTGCTCGCGGTGCTCACCGCGGCTTCGGTGCTCCTCCAGGCCGAAGGGCTCGCCACGCTGCTCACCGGTGGCGGCGTATCGCTGCTCCTGGTCGTGGCCATCGCCGCGCGGACTTTGCTCGCGTGGGGACACGGCGTCCTCAATGGACGGTTCGCGGCGTCGGTCCGCGGTGCGCTGCGGCGCCGGCTGCTCGGGTCCGCTTCGGACCGGGCCGGCGTCGTCGCGACGCAGATCACGCGCGGGGTCGACGCCACGGACAGCTACCTGACCGGGTACCTGCCGTCCCTGGTGGTGTCGGTGGTGGTGCCGGTCGCGGTGATCGTGCGGCTGTTCACCACGGACCTGACCTCGGCGCTGGTCGTGGTCGTCACCTTGCCGCTGATCCCGGTGTTCGCGGTCCTGGTCGGGAAGCAGGCGAAGGCGGCCGTCCAGTGGGAGCTGCTGACGAAGCTGGGCGGGCACTTCCTGGACGCCGTCCGCGGGCTCGGGACGTCGAAGGTGTTCGGCCGGGCCGCCGAGCAGGCCGCGACCGTACGTTCGATGGCGGCCGCGCACGCCGACGCGACCATGAAGACGTTGCGGGTGGCGTTCCTTTCGGCGCTGGTCCTGGAACTGGTGGCGACGCTCTCGGTCGCGCTGGTCGCGGTGCCGATCGGGTTCCGGCTGCTCTCGGGCGGGCTGGAAGCGCGGCCGGCGCTGCTGATCCTGCTGCTGACACCCGAGGCGTACCTGCCGCTGCGGGCGGCGGGCGCGAAGTTCCACGCGGCGGCGGAAGGGCTGGCGGCGCTGCGGGAGGCCCTCGCCGTGCCGGTCGTCCGGTCCCGCTCGGCGGTTCTCACCCGGCGGCGGGGTGCGCCTTCGGTCGTCTTCGAGCGGGTCTCGGTCGCCTACGACGGGGTGCCGGCACTGTCCGAAGTGGACTTCTCGGTGCCGCCCGGGGCGCGGGTGGCGCTGGCCGGGCCGAGCGGGGCGGGCAAGAGCACGGTGCTGGCGGTGCTGCTGGGATTCGTGCCGCCGTCCGCGGGCCGGGTCCTGGTCGACGGGGTGGACCTGCGTTCCCTGTCGCCCGCGGACTGGCTGGCCGACGTGGCGTGGGTGCCGCAGCGGCCGACGTTGTTCCGGGGGCCGCTGGCTTCGAACATCGCTCTCGGCGTCCCCTCGGCGGACATCCCGGCGGCGGCCCGGGCGGCGGCCCTGGACTCGGTGGCGGCGGGGCTCCCGGCGGGTTACCAGACGCCGGTGGGTGAGCTGGGCGAAGTCCTGTCGGCCGGGCAGCGGCAGCGGGTAGGTCTCGCGCGGGCGCTCGCCCGGACTTCGGCGGGCTTGCTCCTCCTCGACGAGCCGACGGCACGGCTGGACGCCAAGACGGAGGACACCGTGCTGTCGGCGACCCGGCGGCTGCTCCCGGGCCGGACGGCGGTGCTGGTGGCCCACCGCCCGGCGATGGTCTCCCTGGCCGACCGGGTCATCGAACTCCGGGGCGGCCGCGTCGGCGCGGAGGTGGCGGCGTGAACCCGTCCGCCAAGGACGTCCTCCGGCTCCTCCGCGCCGCCCTGCTCGGGGCCGCCGCCGAGCTGGCCGCCCTGGCCCTCATGGCCACCGCCGCCTGGCTGCTGCTGCGGGCCGCCGAACGGCCGCCGCTCGCCGCCCTCACCGTCGCCATCGTCGCCGTCCGCACCCTCGCCCTCCTCCGCGGTGGCCTCCGGTACGCCGAACGGCTCGCCGGGCACGACGTCGTCCTCCGGTGGCTCGGCGCGCTGCGGACCCGCGTCTACCAGGCTCTCGTCCCCGGGACCCGGTACTCCGGCGGCGACCTCGTCACCCGGCTGGTGTCCGATGTGGACGCTCTGCAGGACGCCGTCCTGCGGTGGCTGCTGCCTGCCGGGGTCGCCGGGCTCGTGGGGGCCGTCGCCGTCGGTGTCACGGCCACCGCGTCGCTGCCGGCCGCCGGGGCGCTGGCTGCCGGGCTGGTCGTCGCGGGGGTGGTTCTTCCGTGGCTGGTCGTCCGCCTCACCGCCGAGGCGGCGCGGGACAGTGCCCCGAAGCGGGCCGAACTCGCCGAGCGGGCCGTCGAGCTCGTCACCGGGCACCGGGAGCTCGTCGCCGCCGGAGCGCTCGAAGAACACCGGCAACGCGCCACGCACGTCGTCGGCGAGATCACCGCGGGCGAGCGGGTGGCCTCGGCCAAGACCGCCCTGCTCAGCGCGGCCGGCGTGCTCGTGCAGCTGGGCACCGCCGTCGCCGTCGCGCTGCTCTGCCACGCCTCGGTTCCGTGGACCGCGGCACTGACCCTGGCGGCGGTGACGGCCTTCGAGGTCGTCCTCCCGCTGATCGGCGCGGCCCGGCGCGTGCCCGAGATCCGCGCGTCCGCCGCCCGGGTGCGGGCCGTGCTCGCCGAACCCGCCGTCCCGGACGGCACCCGTACCGCGCGAGCCGGCCATTTCCGGCTCGAAAAGGCCGGTGTCCGGCACCCCGGACGGCCCCCGGCGCTCAAGGACGTCGACCTCGACCTGCCGCCCGGCAAGCGCGTCGGGATCCTCGGACCCAGCGGCGCCGGGAAGACGACGCTGCTCCGCCTCCTGCTCGGCACCCAGGCGCCCACCGACGGCCGGGTCACCCTCGACGGCCATCCACTGGGCGAGTACCGGGACCTGCCGGCGGTCGTCTCGGGCGCCGAAGCCGACGCCCACGTCTTCCACGCGACCGTCCGCGAGAACCTCCTGCTCGCCAAGCCTGACGCGACTGACGACGAGCTGCGGGAAGCCTGCGGAACCGCCGGCTTCGACCTGGACCTCGACCGCGATACCGGCCCCGACGGCGAGGCGCTGTCCGGCGGTCAGCGGCAGCGGCTGGTCCTCGCCAGGGCCGTCCTGGCCGCACCGAAGGTCCTGGTGCTCGACGAGCCCGTCGAAGGCCTCGACCCGGCCCACGGCGACGCCGTCCTGGCGCGGGTCCTCGCGAAGGCCGAAGGCAGCGTGGTGCTCGTCACCCACCGCCCCGAGCACCTCGCCGGCTTCGACGAGGTCCTCACCCTCGAGGACGGGCGAGTACGTCCCGCATCGGCGGCCGGTCGGCGACCCGGACCTCCGTGACGTCCGGCAGCCACTCCTCGTCGACCTGCACGAACTGCGTGAACGGCGCGTCGGCCGCCGGGACGCCGCAGCGGTCGAGCGCGGTGCCGAGGATCTGCCGGGACATCGCGCCCAGCTGGGCGAGCGACCGGTTCCGGTGCTTGCGGACACCCAGGTTGACCTGCGCGAGCCCGTCGAGGCCGTACCGCGCCTCGGCGTCGAGCAGCAGGCCGATCTCGACGCCGTAGCCGGCCGCGAACGGCACCGACCCGAGGAAATCGCGGGTACCCGCGTACTCGCCGCCGAGGGGCTGGATCAGGCCGCCGAGCGCCGGGCGCAGCGCCGAGAGCACCGGCCGCGCCAGCAGCTCGGTGACGCGCCCGCCGCCGCTGCTCTCCAGCCGCAGCGGGCGGCGGTAGAAGCCCTTGACCAGGTGGACGCCGCTTTCGGTGACCAGCGGGCCGAGCAGCGAGGGCACGAACGCCGGGTCCGGGCCGACCAGGTCGGAGTCGAGGAAGACGACGAAGTCGCCGCTGGTCGCGGCCAGGGAGCGCCACAGCACCTCGCCCTTGCCGGGCACCGGCGGCAGGTCCGGCAGGACGTCCTCGCGGCGGACCACCCGCGCGCCCGCGGCCTCGGCGGTTTCCACCGTCTTGTCCGTGGAACCCGAATCGACGACGACGAGCTCGTCGACGACATTCCCGAGGAGGGGACGCACCGACGCGACGACGTCACCCACGGTTCGCTCTTCGTCCAGCGCCGGTAGCACGACCGAAACCGTCCGGTCACCCTTCGCGGCCACGATGTCCGCGGGCGTCCAACCGGGCTCCTGCCACGTACGCCGCTCGAACCAACTCACGAGTAACGATCGTGCCATGCTGGGGGCACCGCACCCGAGGAGGAGGACCACTTGATCGCGCTGCTTGTCCGGTTCGTGCTGGGACCGCTGGTCAGGGCGGTGTACCGGCCCGAAGTGCACGGCGTGGAGAACGTGCCGCTCACCGGCCCGGTGCTGCTGGCGGCCAACCACCGGGCCGCCCTCGACACCGGCGTGATCACGTTCGCGACCCCGCGGCAGGTCAAGTTCCTCGGCAAGGCGGAGTACTTCGTCGGCAAGGGCCTCAAGGGCAAGGCCTTGGCGGGCTTTCTCGGCGGCCTCGGCTACGTCCCGGTCGAGCGCGGCAACGCCCAGGCCGGGCTGGCGGCCCTGGAGGCGGCCCGCAAGGTCCTCGACGCGGGCGGCGTCTTCGCGATCTACCCGGAGGGCACGCGGTCACTGGACGGCCGGCTGCACCGGGGCCACACCGGTGTCGCGGCCCTGGCCCTGGCGACCGGCGCGAAGGTGGTCCCGGTCGCGCTGACGGGCACGGAGAAGCTCCAGCCGGGCGGCGCCCGCATCCCCCGGCTGGCGGAGATCGGCATCACGTTCGGCAAGCCCCTGGACTTTTCGCGCTACGAGGGCCAGGACTACGCCCCGGCGATCCGGCGGTCGGTCACCGACGAGGTGATGTACGCGATCCTAGAGATCTCGGGGCAGGAGTACGTGGACACCTACCACAAGCGGCCGAGCGAGGGCGTGGCTTAGTCCGCGAGGGCCGCAACCAACGCGGCCACGTTGTCCGCGTCTTCGGCTCGCACTTCGGCCGCTCGGGTGCCCCGGCGGACGTCCACGTCCGAACCGGGGTGGCGCGAGGTCCAGTCCGCCACCGCCGCCAGGACGACCCCGACTTCGGCCTCCGTCAGGTTGCCGATGCGGACTTCGTCGGTCCCCTGCCGGGTCAAGATCCAGCCGGCCCGCTCGCCCGAGTGGCCGGTGAGGGCGTTGAGCACCTCGAGGACGGCGCCCTCGACGTCGGCCCAGACCGGCCAGCCCAGGATCAGATCCCGGTCGAGGCGGTCGAAGGCGTCGCGGACTTGCGCACCCGCGGGGGTGAGGAGGAGCGGAGGCTCCCCCGAGCCGCTGATCAGGCCGTCACGCTGCAGCCGCCGGAGCATGGCGTTCGTGGCTGGTCCGGAATGCCCGAACCGCTCGGCCAAGCGCGCGGGCGTCGCCCTTCGCCAGCAGTTTCAGTCCGGCCACCCGCTTCGCCGGCGACTCGGAGAGGGCGAGCTCCGACGCCCACGTGAACCGCCGCCACCACTCCTCCCGGCGGCCGGCCAGCCGACCCGCGGGTTCACGACGTCAGATCCCCGGCGGTTCGTTCGCCCATTTCGGCGGGGCCGGCGGTTCGTACGCCTCGAACTTGTCCAGCAGCGCGGCCGGGTCGGCGTCGGTCAGCAGGAGCTTCCGGTAGCCGTCCTGGACGAAGCCCTCCGTCACCATGTGGTCGGCGAACGCCAGCAGCGGCGCGTAGTACCCGTCGACGTCGACCAGACCGATCGGCTTCCCGTGCAGGCCGAGCTGGGCCCACGTCCAGACCTCGAACAGCTCCTCCAGGGTGCCCGCGCCGCCCGGCAGCGCCACGAAGCCGTCGGAGAGGGCCGCCATCTTGGCCTTGCGCTCGTGCATGTCCGCGACCACGTGCAGCTCCGACAGCCCGGCGTGGGCGATCTCGACCGACGACAGCGCCTCCGGGATCACGCCGATCACCTCGCCGCCCGCGGCCAGGGCGGCGTCGGCGACCACGCCCATCGTGCCGACGCTCGCGCCGCCGTACACCAGGCCGATGCCGCGCTGGGCCAGCAGCTTCCCGAGCGCCGCCGCCTGCTCCGCGTACCGGGGCGAAAAGCCCATGGACGAGCCGCAGAAGACACAGATCCGCCGCATCAGTGCGTGTCCTCCCACGCCTGGTAGGACTCCTGGACCACGCGGACGGCGTCGTCGATGTCGTCGGTGACGTGCAGCAGGTCCAGGTCGTGCGGGCTGATCTTGCCCTCGGCCATGACCGAGTTCTTGATCCAGTCGTAGAGGCCGCCCCAGTAGTCGCTGCCGAACAGCACCACCGGGAACTTCGTGACCTTCTTCGTCTGCACCAGGGTCAGCGCCTCGAACAGCTCGTCGAGCGTGCCGAAGCCGCCGGGGAGGCAGATGAAGGCCTGCGAATACTTGATGAACATCGTCTTGCGGGCGAAGAAGTAGCGGAAGTTGACGCCGAGGTCGACCCACGGGTTCAGGCCCTGCTCGAACGGCAGCTCGATGCCGAGCCCGACGGAGAAGCCGCCGGCCTCGGCCGCGCCGCGGTTGACCGCCTCCATCGCGCCCGGCCCGCCGCCGGTCATCACCGCGAACCCGGCGTTGGCCAGCGCCCCGCCGATCTTGCGGCCGAGCTCGTACTCCGGGTTGTCGCGCTTGGTGCGGGCCGAGCCGAACACGGTCACCGCCCGCGGGACCTCGGCGAGCGCGCCGAAGCCTTCGACGAACTCGGCCTGGATCCGCAGCACGCGCCACGGGTCGGTGTGCACCCAGTCGCTCGGGCCGCGCGAGTCCAGGAGCCGCTGGTCGGTGGTGCTGCCCTGGTCGCGGCGGTCGCGGCGCAGCACGACCGGGCCCTTGTGCCGCTCCACCGGGCGTTCGGGGTACTGGCCGTCCGGCCATTCAGACTGTTCGCTCACTTCCCCATGCTACGGCCTGCCCGCCAGCGAGAATGCCAACAGCGCCGTGGAGGTGAAGTCGATGGCGGGCTCGTTGCTGGGCCATGAACTCAGGTCGTCGGCGTAGCGGCTTCCCCGCCCGTCGAAGGATTCATACGGACGGGTGCACTCCGTGGCGCCCGCCGGGAACGGCAGGTCGGCGAAGTTGTCCGCGCCGTTCGGGCCGTTCACGACCGCGCCGTACAGCACTTTCGAAGGTCCGGCGAGGTTCGCGGCCTGGTGGTGCGGGCACTGCGGCGACGTCGTGCCGACGCCGACCACGAGGGAGACGCCCCAGGCGTTGGCCCCGAGGGTGAAGTTCCGTTGCCGCGCGCCGAACGCGGCGTACCGCGCATCGCCGGTGACGCGCTGGTACAGCCGCGCGGTGGCGGCGAAGCCGAAGCTCTTGCTGGCCGCGTCGAAGTCGGTGACGTCGACCGCTGTCCGGAATGGACTCGTCTTCGCCGCCTCGACACCGGAGTCGAGCTGGCGCCGCAGGTCGGCGGCCAGGTCGCGGACGCCGAGCGCCGCGCCCGGGACGCCGGTGCGCAGCAGGCCGGCCAGGTCGGCGTGGGCGAGCGCGCTCGTGTCGTAGAGGTTCAGCGTGCTCGTGTCACCGCTGCCGATGTAGGCCTTCGCCCACTTCGCCGCGTCGCGGGCCCAGCCGTCGGCTCGCGGGTCCTTCAAGGCCCGGGCCGCCAGGGCGAGCTGGGTCGCGCCCAGCTCCAAGTCGTCCTCCCACGACGATTCCGGGTAGTAGGCGTGCGGGAACGCGGTGACGAGCTCGCCGACGCCAGTCGTCTTGGCCTGCGCGAAGACGGCCGCCGCCTCGGTCAGGTAGTGGCGGGCGAGCCGCGGGTCGCGGTGTGCGGACACCTGCGCACCCAGCGCGAACGCCGCCGCGACGCGGCCGGCCAGGTTCGGCGACAGCGGCGCGCCCGCCGGGGCCGCAGGGAACACCGGCCGGTACTTCACGAAGTAGGCGGGGTCGCCGGGCTTGACGTCGAGCGCGTCGTCGTCCTGCGGGTTGCGCCAGACGTCGTGGTCGCCGAGGAAGCCGAACTCCTCGCTGCCGGTGCCGATGCCGACCTGGGCGTACAGCGTCTTCGTGCGGCCGTCCCAGACCTTGTCGAGCCAGTCGAGGCCGAAGCGGACCTCCTTGGCCAGCACCGGATCCGGGTCCTCACGCAGCACGAAACCGAGCTCGGCCAGCGAATACGCGGTGTTGGAGGTGAACTTCACGAAGTCGCCGGCGTCGACCCAGCCGCCTTCGACGTCGACCGGGCCGCCCTGCGGCTTCAGCGGTTCGACGATCTCGTCCCCGCCTTCACCTTCGAACTTCGGCTCCGCGTAGACGGTCGCCGTCCGGTCGGCCAGGTGCGACGGCTTGCGGTCGAGCCGGCCGGGGATGACGTCGTGGCCGTCGCGCTGGGCCTGGAAGAACTCGGTGGTGGCCCGCACCAGCGGGCGGAACAGGCGGCGTGCGGTGTCGATCCGGAACGGCGGCGACGTCGCTCCGGCGGCCGTGACCCGGTACGTGCCCGGTCTGTCCACACCGGACAGATCCAGGTCGAACACCGCCGGGTACCGTGCGTTCCAGGCGCCCAGGCTCGCGCCGGTGCGGCCTTCGCGCACCACCCGGCCGCGCTCGTCGACGACGGCGAACTTCCCGGCCGTGCCGCCGAGCAGGTACGCGTGCTTCGCCTCGCCCAGCGCGTAGCCGACTTGGTCGACCCGGACCTCGGCCGGCGTCGCGGCCTCGGCCGGGGTGGCCGTGAGGGGCACGGCGAGCACGGCCGCCGTCGCGAGGGGAAGCAGGCGCATGATCGGCCTCCACTTTGTTAGGAAAGTTTCCTATTTAGCGGAGAACGCTATCCCGGGGTGCCCGGAGGCGTCAATATGTCCGTTTCCGCGGCCGCGGCGCCGATGACCTACCGTGGGGAGATGACCAGTGCCCCCGCCGAACCGCTCGGAGCGCGGATCCGGCGGCTGCGCACCGGCCGCGGGTGGACCCAGCGCGAGCTGGCCGAGCCGGGGTACGACCGGGGGTTCCTGGCGAAGGTCGAAACCGGCAGCCGCCCGCCGTCGGAGGAGATGCTCGCCTACCTGGCCGGCCGGCTCGGGCTGACCGTCGACGAGCTGCGGTTCGGCCGGCCACCCGGCGTCGCCGACGAGCTGCGCGCCGCGCTGGACGAGGGCTACCGCGACCTGGAGCAGGGCCGGATCGCCGCCGCCGAGGAGCGGTTCGCGGCCGTGGGCAAGCAGGCGGCGGGCTACCACCTCGACGACGTCGAGTGCTACGCCCGGTTCTGCCAGGCCGAGGTGAAGTGGCAACTCTTCGACGTCTCGGGAGCGCAGGAGGCACTGGAGCACGCCGAAGAACTGGCCGGCGCGGCACCGCCGTGGCTGCGGGCGATGATCGTGCACCGGTGGTCGGGCTGCCGGTTCCAGCGCGGCGACGCGGGCACGGCGATCGCGCGGGTCGAGGCCGAGCTGGCCGCGCGGCCGGCCGACCCGGATGCCGAACTGTGCCTGCTCACGGCGTTGATCCACCCGCTGATGGAGATGGGCGGCCTGCACCGGGCCCGCCGCGCGGCCGAGGACGGGCGGCGGCTGGCGCGGGCAGCGACCCGGCCGGACTTCGTCGCGCGGTTCCACCGGCAGGCCTCGCAGGTCTGGCAGGCGACCGGCCGCGCGGACCGCGCGGACGAGGACCTCACCGAGGCGTGCCGGCTGTTCGCGTCCGTCGGGTTCGACCGCGACGCGGCCCGCTGCCGCTGGGCCCGCGGCTACCTGCTGCGCCACCTGAACCGCCTCGACGAGGCCCGCGCGGAACTGACGGCGGCCCGTGACCAGCTGGCGGCGATCGGCGCCGACGAGGGCTTCGCCGGAGCGACGCTCGAACTGGCCGAGGTCCGGCTCCGGCAGGGAGCGCCGGAGGAGGCGGCCTCGCTCGTTTCCGAGGTCCGCGAGCTGCTGTCCCGGGACGTCGAGTCGCTGGGCGAGGCGACCAGCCTGCTGGGCCAGATCGCCGCGGCCCGGGGGGACGCCGAGACGGCGACCCGCCTGCTGCGCGAGGCCTTCGAGATCCAGACGGGGGCATCCCTGCACGGCGCGGCGGTTTCGACCGCCCTGCGACTCGGTGACGCGCTCCGACAACGTGGTCATCTCGACGAAGCCGTCGAGGCCTACCGGCGCGGCCTGGACTCGGCGACCGGCGCCGAGCCGTAACGGACGACACGCGTACCTGGATGGACGACACGCGCATCCAGACGGACGACACATGCGGGAGGGGCGCCGGCTTCGTGTCGTCCAGCTGTGTACGCGTGTCGTCCCTTGGGGTACGCGTGTCGTCCGGTGCGGACCAGCGGGCCCAGTGGTCCGAACCAAAGCAACTTTCCTACGAAAGTCTGTGAATTGGTTCAGACCAGTCCGCTCTTCGCTCGCGACCTGCGGTTTTGTCCGGCTCCGGCCGATCGCCACCGAGCCGCGCTGCTCCGTTCGGCCCATTGACCCGTCCGCGGGCGGAACCTTTACTCGGACGCGTCCGGCGCAATAACAGCAGTTATTCCTCTGGGCACACTCCTCCCCGGTCCCCGGAAAGGTTCCCCATGAGATCCCCACGTGGGCTGGCGGCGATCGCCGGCCTGGCCCTGACGTTCGCGGTGCCGGCGATCCCGGCCGCCGCCGCCCCCCATCCTCCCGCCGCCACCCCGCCCGAGGCGCTCGCCGCCCGCGCCGCCGACCAGGCCGCCCTCAGCGGCGCCGACCGGCTCGCGAAGGGTGCCGGGGAGGCCTTCGTCCGCACCGGAGTCACCCCGGGTGGCGGCGGGCTCTACTACGCCTCCTACCAGCGCACCTACCACGGCCTGCCGGTCATCGGCGGGGACGCGGTGGTCGTCGCCGACGGCGCCGGGCACGTCCGCGGCACCGAAGCCGCGCACACCGCCCCGCTCACCGTCGGCACGCAGGCCACGCTGAAGGCCGAGCAGGCCACGAAGGTCGCCAAGAGCCAGGTTTCCGCCGTGGACAAGGCCGAGGCGCCGAAGCTGGTCGTGCTGGCCGGGGACGCCCCGAAGCTCGCCTACGAGGTCGTCGTCAGCGGCCGCACGAACGGCAAGCCCACCCGCCTGCACGTCTTCGTCGACGGCGCGACGGGGAAGGTCCTCGACACGCGGGACGACGTCCGCGAGGCCGGCACCGGCAACTCCTACTACGCCGGCACCGTCTCGATCGACACCTCCGGCTCCGGCAGCTCGTACTCGATGACCGACCCCGGCCGCCGCGGCATCGCCTGCGGCCGCGAAGGCGGCTCGATCTTCACGAAGAGCACCAACACCTGGGGCAACGGCTCGGGCACCGACCTCGAGACCGGCTGCGTCGACGTCCTCTACAGCGTCCAGACCGAGTGGAAGATGCTCGGCGAGTGGCTCGGCCGCACCGGCATCGACGG
>NZ_JBSFNC010000156.1:0-20682 GCF_053586895.1 Amycolatopsis sp. NPDC003731
GACGTCGTCGGAGTACAGGCCCATCTCGTCCGCGAGCCGCTCGGCGTAGAGGCCCCAGCCCTCGGCGTAGGCGTTGACGTGCAGGATCCGGCGCAGCAGCGGCAGCTCGGTGAGCTCCTGGGCCAGGCTGAGCTGGAAGTGGTGCCCCGGAACCGCTTCGTGGAACGCGATCGCCTCACTCGTGAACCGCGGCCGCTTCTCCGCCTCGAACGTGTTCGCGTAGTACGTGCCCGGGCGCGTCCCGTCGAGCGACGGCTGGAGGTAGTACGCGATCGTGCCGCTCGCCGCGTCCGCTTCCGGCACCGGCGCCACCCGGCACTGCTGCTCCGGCACCCGCGAGAACCACTGCCCGGCCACGGTTTCCGCGCGGGTGATGGCGGCCCGGGCCCCGGCCAGCAGTTCCTCGCCGTCCCGCCAGCGCAGCGCCGGGTCGGTCCGGATCCGGTCGAAGATCTCCCCGAGGTCCGTGGTGCCGAACAGCTTCCCGCCCAGCTCGCGGTACTCCCCCGCCAGCTTCTCGATCAGCGCGAGCCCGGTGTCGTGCAGGTCCTGCGCCGTGCGCTCGGTGGTCGTTTCGACGCGGATCAGCGCGGCGTACCGCTCCGGACCGCCCGGCAGGGCACCGATGCCCGGCGACGTCTCGGGGCGGGCCACCGGCGCGAGCTCGTCGGCCAGGAAGTCCCGGTACCGCCGGTAGGCCGGCCGGACGACCTCGGCGAGCAGGCGATCCCGTTCGACCTCGAAGCCTTCGAGCGCGTGCGCCGGTGTCACCCGCAGGGGGTCGTTCTCGGGCGCGCCGAGGTAGCGGTCGACGTACTCGACGCCGACAGCCACCAGGAAGCCCGGCGGCACCCGCCCCTCGGCCGCCGCCGCGCGCTGCCGCTCGATCAGCGCGTCGAGGTAGTCCCCCATTCCGGCGAGCCGGCTCAGGTAACCACGGACCTTCGGCTCGTCGTCCAGCACCGTCTGCGGCAGGTAGAGCAGCAGCTGCAGCGCGGGCGCGGCGAGCCCGTCGCTGACCGAGATGTCGGCGCGGCCGGAGTCCATCTCGTCGATGGCCGCTTTCGCCTGGGAGAGCACGACTTCCCGGGTGACCCGCTCCTCGGCGGGCAACCCTGCGGTGTCGAGCGCCGCGGCCCGCGCGGCGATCGCCGCATAGCCGGCGCGGAGCCGGGCTTCGGCCGCCGCGCTCGGATCGGGCAGCCGGCCGGGATCGCCGGGCAGGCCGTACAGCGACGGGTACAGCGGCTGCCGTTCGAAGTCCAGCTCGAGCAGCTCATCGGCCAGTTTCCCGGGCGTGTCGAGCTGCCCGCCCACCCAGTCCCCGACCACCTTCGCCAGCGCGGACAGCGGCAGCATGCCGTGGCCCAGCACGACTTCGTGGAAGCCGCGGATGTCGAACCGCTCGCCCAGCGCCTCCTCGGCCTCGGCCCGCAGCCGCTGGATCTCCAGCCGCCCGACCATGTAGCCCAGCGCCTGCGCCGGCCAGCCGACGTACCGGTCGATCTCCGCCTCGATCTCCAGCCGCGCCATCGGCGTGTGCTCGACCAGGAAGTCGATGGCCTGCTGCCGGCTCCAGCCCAGCGCGTGCAGCCCGGTGTCGACGACCAGCCGGCCCGCGCGCATCGAATCCTGCGTCAGCATGCCCAGCCGGGAGACGTCGTCGGAGTACAGGCCCATCTCGTCCGCGAGCCGCTCGGCGTAGAGGCCCCAGCCCTCGGCGTAGGCGTTGAACATGCCGATCCGCCGCAGCAGCGGCAGGTCCCGCAGCTCCTGCGCCAGGCTGAGCTGGAAGTGGTGCCCCGGAACGGCTTCGTGGAACGCGATCGCCTCACTCGTGAACCGCGGCCGCTTCTCGGCTTCGTAGGTGTTCGCGTAGTAGGTGCCCGGGCGCGTGCCGTCGAGCGAGGGCTGGAGGTAGTAGGCGATCGTGCCGCTCGCCGCATCGGCCTCCGGTACCGGCGCGACCTCGCACTTCTCGGCCGGGATGCGCGAGAACCACCGCGGCGCGACGGCTTCGGCGCGGGCGATCGCGTCCCGGGCCGCGGACAGCAGTTCCTCGCCGTCCCGCCAGCGCAACGCCGGATCGGTGCGCAGGCGCTCGAAGATCTCGCCGAGCTCCGTGGTGCCGAACACCTTCGCGCCCAGCTCGCGGTACTCCTCCGCGAGCTTCCCGATCAGCGCCAGCCCGGTCTCGTGCAGCTCCTGCGCCGTGCGCTCGGTGGTCGTCTCCGCGCGGATCAGCGCGGCGTACCGCTCGGCCCCGCCCGGCACGTGGGAGATGCCCGGCGCGGTCTCGGGCCGCCCGACCGGCTCGACCTCGTCACGCAGGAAGTCGCGGTAGCGCGCGTAAGCCGGGTGGACGACCTCGGCGAGCAGCCTGTCCCGCTCGGTTTCGAAGCCTTCGACGGCCGCGGTCGTGCTCACCTTCAGCGGGTCGGTGTCCGCCGCCGCCAGGTAGCGGTCGATGTACTCGATGCCGACGCGGGCCAGGTACGCCGGCGGCACCAGGCCTTCGGCCAGGCTTTCGCGCTGCCGCTCGGCCAGGTTGGCGAGGAACGGCTCGATCGCGGCGAGCCGGGCCAGGTAGCCGCGCGCCTTCTTCTCGTCGTCCAGCGCGTAGTACGGGAGGTACATCAGCAGGCCGAGGGCGGGCGCGGTGAGCCCGTCGCTGACACCGAGATCGGCCGATCGCGCGCCGAGCCGATCGGCCTCGACCTCGGAGGCCGCGATCACGACCTCGCGGGTGACGGCCTCCTCCGGCGTCAGGCCCTCGGTGGCCAGGGCCCGCGCACGATCCGCGAGGCCCCGGTACGCGGCCCGGAAGCGCTCCTGCGCGGTCCGGGTCTGGTCACCGAGGCGGTCGTGGTCGCCGGGCAGCCCGAGCACCGACGGGTGCAGCGGCTCCTGCTCGAAGGACAGCTCGACGAGCTCGCTCGCCAGGCCGTCGACGGTGTCGCCGTGCCCGGCCACCCATTCGTCGACGACCGTGGCGAGCACCGACAGCGGCAGCTGGCCGCCGGCCAGCACGAGGTCGTGGAACGCGCGGACGTCGAACCGCGAGCCGAGCCGCTGCGACGCGCGGGCCCGGGCGCGCTGGATCTCCCGCCGCCCCACCATGTACCCGAGCGCCTGGCCGGGCCAGGCGATGTAGCGGTCGACCTCGGACTCGATCTCCGGGCGCGCCTCCGGCGTGTGCTCGAGCAGGTAGTCGACGGCCTGCTGCCGGCTCCACCCCAGTGCGTGCAGCCCGGTGTCGACGACCAGCCGGCCCGCCCGCAGCGAGTCGCCGGCCAGCATGCCGAGCCGGGCGACGTCGTCGGAGTACAGCCCCATTTCCTCGGCGAGGCGCTCGCTGTAGAGCCCCCAGCCCTCGACGTAGGCGTTGAACATGCCGATGCGGCGCAGCAGCGGCAGCTCGGTGAGCCCCTGCGCGATGCTGAGCTGGAAGTGGTGGCCCGGCACGGCTTCGTGGAACGCCGTCGTTTCGGCCATGTGCCGCAGCCGCTCGGTGGCTTCGTGGGTGTTCGCGAAGTAGATGCCCGGTCGCGAGCCGTCGCCGGCCGGGCGCAGGTAGTACGCCGCGGGCGCGCCGGGCGCGACCTCCGCCGGCACCGCTTCGACCGTGCACTGCTGCTCCGGGATCCGGCCGAACCACTTCGGCGCTTCCGCCGTCGCCCTGGCGACGGCCGTGCGGGCGGTCTCCAGCAGCTCGTCCGCGCTGCGCCAGCGCAGCCCCGGGTCGGTGCGCAGGCGCTCGAAGATCGCGGCCAGGTCGTCGGTGCCGAACACCTTCAGCCCCAGCTCGCGGTACTCGGCGGCGAGCGCCTCGATGGTGTCGAGGCCGATCCGGTGCAGTTCCTCCGGGGTGAGCCCGGTGGTCGTGTGCATCCGCGCCAAGCCGGTGTAGGTCTCCGCGCCGCCGGGCAGCCACGACACGCCCGGCCGGTCCGCGGGGCGTCCGTGTGGCTTGACCTCGGCGATCAGGAACTCGCGGTACTCGGCGAAGGCCGGCCGGACGACGTCGGTGAGCAGCTCCTCCCGCCGCCGCTCGAACTCCTCGTCCGGGGCGGGCTGGCGGCGCAGCGGGTCGGCCGCCGGGTCGGCGAGGTACCGGTCGAGGTGCGCGACCGCGGCGTCGACCAGGTGGGCCACCGGGAGCAGGCCGTCGGCGATGCCCTCGGCGTGCCGCCGCGCGGCCTGGCGCAGGTACACCGGGATCGCGGCCAGCCGGCCGAGCTGGGCCTCCGCGGCCTCGCCCGCCGTCACCGTGGTCATCGGCAGGGCCATCAGCAGGCCCGCCGCGGGCCCGATGGACAGGTCGGTGACGGCGAATTCGACGAGCCGGCTGTCGATCGAGGCGATGCGGTTCTCGGCCGTGGTGATCAGCACTTCGCGGGTGACCCGGTCCTCGGCGCTGTCCGGCTCCAACGCGCGGGCCCGCTCGAGGAACGCCACGAGCCGGGCCCGGAACGCGCGCTCGGCTTCGGCCGACAGGTCCGCCAGGCCGGGCTCCGCCGGGCGGATGCCCAGCAGGGCCGGCGTCAGCGGATCGGCGGCGAACAGCGCTTCGACGAACTCGTCGGCGAGTTCGGTGACCGCGGTCATGGCAGGACCCCCAGCTTCGGCTGATGTGCTCTCGGCCGACCCTAACGGAGATCACCGACAGAACCGCCGCGCCGTTCGCCCGGGGCGGACGGCCTGCGGCGCCGCGGATCGGCCAGGAGGTAGCGTTCTTCAGGTGGCCGTGACCGATCCCGTGGATACCCGCCTGCTCGCCGCGCTCGCCGACCTCGGCAAGGCGGCGGTGCACGAGCTGGCGGCCAAGGTCGGCATGGACCCCCGCGAAGTCGCCTACCGGCTGGTCGCCCTCTCCGGCAGCGGGCTCCCCCTGCTCGTCGGCGTCGAAAGCGACCCGAACGGCCTGCGCGCGGCCATCGCCGGCGCGCCGCCGTCGTGGGCGAACCGGCCGCCGCAGTTCCCGCCGCCTTCGCAGCCCGTGCCTTCGCAGCCGCCCGCGCCGCCGATGCCGCCGCCGGTCCAGGGGACGCCTTCGGGGCCGTACACCGTCCAAGGCGCCCCTTCCGGGCCGTACACCGTCCAAGGTGCGCCGTCGGGGCCGTACAACGTCCAAGGGGCACCCTCGGGGCCGTACAACGTCCAGGGGACGCCGTCCGGCCGCTACCCGGGCCCGCCGCCCCAGCAGCAACCGCCGCGCCCGCCCCGGCCGTTCACGCCGCCGCCGGTGCCGCTCGACCCGGCCGTGAGCACGTGGGGCGTCCCGCAGACGGCGTCGTGGGCCCGCGGCGACGAACCCGCGCGGCCGAGCGGGCCCGCGGCCGGCAAGCGGGGCCGGCTCGGCGAGGTCATGGAGACCCAGGGCCTGGAGGGCGAGCAGCTGTCGGTGCAGCTCCTGGAGGTCCAGGACCCGGCCGACTACCTGTTCAGCGCGGCCGGGTACCGGCTGGAGGACGGCGAACGCGCGGTCGTGGTGCACACCGAGATCACCAACCGCGGGTCGATCCCGTTCGCGTCACTGCCGGACAACTACCTCGAACTGCTCGCCGCCGACGGCCAGGCGATCGGCAAGGCACCGGTGTCGCTGACGTCCCGGCCGCCGCACAAGATCGGCGTCAAACCGGGCGAGACGCTGGGCGGCCACACGGTTTACGTGCTGCCGGACGCCACCCGCGTCGTCTCGGTCCGCTGGAGCCCCCGGCCGGAGCCGGACGAGCGCACCCTGACCTGGTCGATCGAGGATCAGTAGCTCTCGTCGCGCAGGATTTCCAGGGCCTTCGCCAGGTCCTCCGGGTACTCCGATTCGAACTCGACCCAGCGGCCGTCCGCGGGGTGGGCGAAGGCCAGGGTCTTCGCGTGCAGCCACTGCCGGCTCAGGCCGAGGTGGCGGGCCAGGACCGGGTCGGCGCCGTAGGTCAGGTCGCCGACGCAGGGATGCCGCAGCGCCGAGAAGTGGACGCGGATCTGGTGCGTCCGCCCGGTTTCGAGCTTGATGTGCGCGAGCGACGCCGCCCGGAACGCCTCGACGACCTCGTAGTGCGTCACGCTCGGGCGGCCGCCCTGGACCACCGCGAACTTGTAGTCGTGGCGCGGGTGGCGGTCGATCGGGGCGTCGATCGTGCCGCGCGTCGGGTCCGGGTGGCCCTGGACGATCGCGTGGTAGCCCTTGTCGACCGTGCGCTCCTTGAACGCGCGCTTGAGCACGGTGTAGGCGTGCTCGCTCTTGGCCACCACCATCACACCGGTGGTGCCCGCGTCGAGCCGGTGGACCACGCCCTGGCGTTCGGCCGCGCCCGACGTCGCGATCCGCAGTCCGGCCGCGGCGAGGCCGCCGACGACGGTGGGGCCGGTCCAGCCCGGGCTCGGGTGCACCGCGACGCCGACCGGCTTCGAGATCACCACGATGTCGTCGTCGTCGTGCAGGATCTGCATGCCTTCGACCGGCTGCGCGACGACCTCGACCGGGTTCGCCGGCTCCGGCAGGGTGATCTCCAGCAGGCCGCCGCCGGACAGGCGGTCGGACTTGCCCGCGGGACGGCCGTCGAGCAGGACGTCCCCGGACTCGGCGAGCTCGGCGACGACCGTGCGGGACAGCCCGAGCAGCTTGGCCAGGCCGGCGTCGACCCGCATCCCGTCGAGCCCGTCGGGAACCGGGAGCATCCGCGAGCTCACGCCTGCTCCTCCTGCTGCTGCTCGGCCTTCTTCTTGTCCTTGGTCGACGTGCCGTCGTAGTCCTTGCCCAGCAGGGACAGCAGCACGATCAGGGCGCCGCCGACGCAGATCGCGGAGTCGGCGATGTTGAAGATCGCGAAGCCCTTGCCGTTGGGCGCGAAGGCCGAGATGAAGTCGACGACGTGACCCTGCAGCCCGCCGGGCGCGCGGAAGATGCGGTCGGTCAGGTTGCCGGTGGCGCCGGCGAGCACCAGGCCGAGGCCGATCGCCCAGCCGATCGAGCGCAGCCGCCGCGACAGCCAGATGATCGCGATGACCACGGCGAGCGCGACCAGGGCGAGCACCCAGGTCATGCCGGTGGCCATCGAGAAGGCGGCGCCGGGGTTGCGGATCACCTGCAGGTAGATCAGCCCGCCGAGGACCTTGACCGGCTCCTTGCCCTCCAGGTTGGCGACGACCAGGTTCTTCGTCACCAGGTCGATCGCCCAGAACACGACGGCGACCGCGAAGACCCAGCCGACCCGCCGCTTCGGCAGCAGCGGCTTCGCCGGCACCTCCGGGTTCTCGGGCGCGTCGGCGGCCGGATCGGGCACCGCCTCGGCGGGCGCGGCGGTGTCGGGTTCGGAGTGGCTGGGCTCGGTGCTCACCGGTCCATTGTCCACGGCGCTGGTCAGGCGGCGGCGGGCCCGTCCGGACGCGGCCGCAGGAGCACGGCGAAGGCGGCCGCGAACAGGATGCCCGCCGCGGCGAGCGCGCCGGCTGCCGGAGGCAGGAAAACCGTCGCGACCAGCGCGAACACGCCGGTGACGGCCAGCAGGAACCAGCTGCGTTCGCAGCCGGCCAGCAGCAGGAGGCCGAGCGTCGCCAGGAGCGCGCCGCGGACGTCGCCGCCGAGCCGGAACTGGAGGGCGCCGACCAGGTCGAGCAGCGGGACGGCGGCCAGCGCCCCGAGCGTGCCGAGCAGGAACCGGCCGGGACGCTCGGGCCGTAGCTGCCGCCAGTACCAAGCGGCCACGGCGAGCACCACGCAGACGAGACCGGCGAGCCAGCCGAGCCGCGCCGAGGGCACCACGTCGACGGCGACGGCGATCGCTCGCTGCTCGCTCGCCAGGCCGGTGCCGTTGAGCTCGTTGGTCGCGAAGCCGTGCGACCGCTGGTACCCCAGCGTGCTTTCGGGGCGGTCCGTGACCAGGTCGACGGCCACCAGCACGATCAGCGCGAACCCCAGCGCGGCCAGCGGGAACCAGGACCGCCGTGAACACCCCATCGGGTCAGGGTATCGAGCGCGGGCTTCCCCGCAGCAGGGCGATGAAGGCGGCGGCGAGCAGGATCATCGCCGAGGCCAGCATCCCCGCCGTGTCCGCCGAGAGCACCACGGCGACCAGGGCGAATGCCACCGTCGTCAGCAGGACGAACCGGCTGCGTTCGCAGGCGGCGAGCAGCAGCAGGCCGAGGGTGGCCAGGAGCGGGCCGCGCAGGCCGTCGCCGAGGCGGAACTGCCAGGACCCGACCAGGTCGAGCAGCGGGACGGCGAGCAGCGCGGCGATCGTGCCGAGGACGAACCACCCCACCCGGCCCGGCCGCCGGGCGAACGCGTACCAGACGGCGGTGCCGAGGACGGCCACGCCGAGTGTGACCAGCCACACCGGCCCGACCGGGAGGCTGCTGTCCCCGACGTGGAAGTCCAGCGGCCACCGCTGCGCGCGGCTGTACTCGGTCGCGCCGGGCGGGACCGCCGGTGCGAGGAGGAGGTTCGCGGACTCGCTTTCGGCCCGGCTCCGGCGCCACAGCAGCTGCACGACGACCGAGCCGAGCTGCGCGAACCCCAGCAGTGCCAGCGGAAACCAGAAACGCGGCCCTCTCCCCATCGGCCCAGGCCAGCGTTCAACAGAACGGCGGCAGCTCGCGCGGGTCGCCGACCGGGGCCCAGCGGCCGTCCACCTTCGCGTACTCCCAGCGGGCTCCGCGGGCGACGATCTGCCGCAGGGCGAGGAGCACGCGGTCGACGTGTTCCTCCGTGCTGCCGAGGCCGAGGCTGACGCGGACCGCCTGCTGCCCGTCGCCGCCGGTGCGGCCGATCAGGCGCTTGGCCGCGATGTGGGCGCAGAAGGCGCCGTCGCGGACGCCGATGCCGTACTCGGCGGACAGGACCGCGGCGAGCCAGCCGGGGTCGAAACCGTCGACGACGAAGCTGACCGTGCCGACCCGGTCGACCGGCGCGTCGAACAGCCGCAGCTCGGCGCAGCCCGGGATGCTCTCGAGGCCCTTGCGGAGCCGGGCGAGCAGGGCCTGCTCGTGGTCTTCGATCGCGGCCCAGTTTTCGCCGAGGGTCTCGCACGCGACGCCGAGCGCGTACACGCCGACGGTGTTGGGCGAGCCGGCTTCGTGGCGCTCCGGGCCGGTGTTCCAGACGACGGCGTCTTCGGTGACGAGCTTGGTCGCACCGCCGCCGGCGAGGTACGGGCGGGCCGCGCGCAGCCAGTCGGCACGGCCGATCAGCGCGCCTGCACCGAAGGGCGCGTACAGCTTGTGGCCGGACAGCGCGACGTAGTCGACGTCGAGTTCCTTGAGCGAGATCCGGCGGTGCGGGGCCAGCTGGGCGGCGTCGAGGGCGATCCGGGCGCCGTGTTTCCGCGCCACGGCCGCGATTTCCGCCACCGGGAGCAGCTCACCGGTCACATTGGACGCCCCGGTGACGACGACCAGCCGCGGGCCCTGCGGGGCTTCGGCGAGTGCTTCGTCCACAGCGGACACCGCGGCGAGGCGGGTGCGCGGCGTCGGGATCCGCCGGACGTTCGGGCCGTGCCACGGCAGCAGCGCGGCGTGGTGCTCGGTGTCGAAGACGACCACCGTGGTGTGCCGGGGAAGGCTGCGGGCGAGGAGGTTGAAGGAGTCGGTGGTGTTGCGGGTGAAGACGACGGTGTCGGTCCGCCGCGCGTCGACGAAGCGGCGCAGGACGTCGCGGGTGCGCTCGTAGAGCTTGGTGGAGACCTGCGACGCGAAGCCGGCGCCGCGGTGGACGCTGGCGTACCAGGGCAGGAACTCGTCGACCTTCGCGCGGACGGCGTCGAGGCAGGGTGCGCTCGCGGCGTGGTCGAGATTGGCGTAGCCGATGTCCCCGCCGGTCACCAGCGGAACCCGCAGCGACGCCCCGGCGACGGCGGGAACGGCAGGGGCTTCGAGCTGGGTGCGGTCGATGGCGAGAGTCATCGGGGTGCCTCCTCGGCGATCCGGGGGACCCCCGGCGAGGGGCCCGCGCTTGCCCGTCGCACGGCGCGACCGGCCCGGTCTTCACCCGGGGCACCCCACCGCGGTAGGAGGGTTGCCGGCCAGCAAGCCGGGGCTTCGCGCTGGCACTCATGACCTGGTTCGAAAGGTAACCGAGAGCGCGCCCGGGCGCCAACCCCCGTCGCACATTCTGAGACGCCGGTCACAGAGCGTGCTCAGCGACCGGATTCGCCCTTCCAGCGGGCCAGGCGGCCGGCCCGGTCGACGGCGCGCAGCCGGCGTTCGACCGCGTCGCGGACCGCGCTCGTCGTGACGACCAGGAGCTGGTCGTTCTCCTGCAACCGGCTGGTCTTCTGCGGGGTGAACCCGGCGCCGTCGCGGACGACCAGGCTGATCGTCGCCCCGACCGGCAGCCGCAGCTCGGACAGGTACACGCCGTGCATCTTCGACCCCGGCTGGATGCGGACCTGCAGCAGTTCGGCGCCGAGCTCGTCCAGCGGCGCGGAGTCGACCTCGATCTCGTGCGCTTCGGACTTCTTGGCCAGCCCGAGCGTGCGCGCGAGCGGGCCGAGCGTCGCCCCCTGGACCAGCGTCAGCACGATGACCAGCACGAACACCGCGTCGACCAGCCGCTGCGCGCCCGGCAGGCCCTGCGACAACGGGATCATGGCGAGCACGATCGGCACCGCGCCGCGCAGCCCGGCCCACGACAGGAACACCTGTTCCCGCCACGGCAGGCGGAACGGCAGCATCGACAGCACCACCGAGACCGGCCGCGCCAGCAGCAGCACCACCGCGCCCGCGACCAGGCCCGGCACGATCGCGTCGAGCAGCCGGCCCGGCGAGGCGAACAGCCCGAGCAGCACGAACAGCCCGATCTGGGCCAGCCACCCCAGGCCCTCGGCGAACGAGAGCGTGTCCGACCGGTGCGGCAGCCGCGAATTGCCGAGCACCAGCGCGGCGACGTAGGTGGCGAGCAGCCCGGACGCGTGCAGCAGCTGCCCGGACGAGTAGGCGACGACGCACACCGCGACCGTGGCCAGCGGGTAGAGGCCGGTCGCCGGGAGCGCGGCCCGGCGCAGCGCGATCCCGCCGAGCCAGCCGAAGGCGAGGCCGATGACCAGGCCCGCCGTCAGCTCGTAGACCACCAGCAGCGGCAGCGTCCAGTCCACAGTGGTGCCTTCGGCCAGCACCACGACGGCGATGTAGGCCGGTGCGTCGTTGATCCCCGACTCGAGTTCGAGCGCGCCGGTGAGCCGTTTGCCGATCCCGGCCGTGCGCAGCACCGAGAACACCGCGGCCGCGTCGGTCGAGGCGAGCACCGCGCCCCACAGCAGCGCCAGCCGCCAGTCGAGGCCCAGCAGCCAGTGCAGGGCCGCGCCGGTGGCCGCAACGCTCACCACTACGGCCACTGTGGACAGTGCGATCCCGCGGCCCAGCGCGGGTTTCACCGCCGACCACCGGGTGGTCAGCCCGCCTTCGGCGAGGATCATGACGAGGGCGGCGAGGCCGAGCGACTGGGTCAGGCCGGGGTTGTCGAACCGGATGCCGAAGCCGGCTTCGCCCAGCAGGACGCCGATCCCCAGGTACAGCAGCAGCGAGGGCAGGCCGAGCCGGATCGACACGCGCACGGCCAGCACGGACGCGAGGAGGACGACGCCGCCGACGCCGAGCAGCACGGGAAGCTGGTCCATGCCCGCCTCCTCCCGAGTGCCGTGGGGCTCTCAGAATAGTGAGGCACGTGGATTAACTCGTTCGTGTACCGCTGCCCGGCGCCGGACACCCGGTGTGTTAAGGCGCCGCAACACCACTGAGCGCGTCGAGATCGACACCGAGCGCGGCGAACGGCTCCCCCGCTGCCGGCAGCACCTTGACCGCGCGGTGACCGTCCCGGGCCACCCAGCCGGCGTCGACCGCCCGCTCGAGCAGCGCGGCGGGCAGGGCGCCGGCGAGGTGGTCGCGGCGCTCCGTCCAATCCAGACAGTCACGCAGCAGCGGCCGCCGCCCGGCCGCGACGGGGACGCCGAGAGCCGCCAGGACGTCGCGGCCGCGCGGGGTCAGCGCCAGCCCGGCGGCGGTGTCGAGCAGGCCGGTGGCGAGCATGCCCTCGCGGAGGGCGACGCCGAGCTCGCCGGCGAGGTGGTCGTAGCAGGTCCGGGCGAAGCCGAGCCGCCGGGCGCGCAGGGAGGACTTGAGGCCGGTGACCGGCCGGTGACCGGCAGCCTTTCGGGGGCTCCGGGTGGCGGAGCCCCCGGCCCGGGGCAGCGCCCCGGATGTCACTGCGTGCTGGGCCAGGTGCTCGATCAGCTCGGCGACCCGCGGGTCGGCGATCCGGACGTAGCTGGCCCGCCCCTGCTTGACGCGGGCGACGAAGCCGGCACCGGCCAGCCGGGTGACGTGCTCGCTGGCCGTCGAGAGCGCGATCCCGGCCGCCTTCGCGAGCTCGCCGACGGTCCAGGCCCGCCCGTCCAGCAGCACGAGGCACATGGTGGCCCGGCTCGGGTCGGCGAGCACCGCGGCCACCTCGGCCAGCGCGATCGTCTCCATGCCCCCACGCTACGGCCCCGACCCGTCGGCCACGGCCGAACCTTCGTACCCGGCCGGACGACACGCGTACCTGGACGGACGACACGCGTACCTGGATGGACGACACGGCGGCTGCGGGCCGGTGCGGGTCAGAGGGCCTTGAGGAACTTGGCGGCCAGCTGGACGGCCGGGCCGGAGTCGTTCGACTTTTCGAGGACCACGGCGAAGGCGATGCTGCCGCGGTAGCCGACGAACCAGCCCGTGGCGTTCGAGCCGTCGCCGAACTGGGCCGTGCCCGTCTTGCCGAAGACGTTGCCCGCCGACGCCGCCGCGCGGCCGGTGCCGCTCTGGACCACCGCGTGCATCATCTTCCGCACTTCCCCGAGCACCGACGCCGGCGGCGGCGAGTAGCCCTTGACGACCGAGGTCTCCAGGTCGTGCCACAGCCGGGGCGTGATCGCCTTGCCGGTCGCCACCGTGGCCGCCATCAGCGTGCCGCCGAGGGCGCTGGCCTGGATGCGGCCCTGGCCGAACCCGTCCTCGACCTGCTCGTCCTTGCTCGCCGCGGGCTCGACCTTGCCCAGCTCGGTCTTGATCCCGGGGATGTCGTAGTCGGCGTTGAGGCCCAGCTCGTCGGCCGCCTTCTTGAGTCCGTCCGCGGGCAGGGCGAGCGCGAGCTGGCCGAACGTGGTGTTGCAGGAGCGCGCGAACGCCGTCTGGAGGTTCGTCGCGCCCAGTTCGAAGCCCTCGTTCTTGACCGTCCGCGTGCCGATCGTCGCGACGCCCGGGCAGTCGACCGGCGACCCCGCGTTCAGGCCGCTCTGCTGGACCGCCGCCACCGACGTCGCGATCTTGAACGACGAGCCCGGCTCGTACAGGCCGTTGAGCGCCTTCGGCGCGTTCCCGGCCGCGGCGTTCTGCGCGACCGCGAGGATGTCCCCCGAGCCCGTGTCGAGGGCGACGAGCATCGCCGATCCCTGGTAGCCGTCCACCGCGGCCTGGGCGGCGTTCTGCGCGGCCAGGCTCAGGCTCGCCACGAGCGGCTTCGCGTCGGCGTCCGACGTCTTCCCGTACAGCCGCTCGAGGCTCTTGCCGCCGCCGTCGACGCGTTCGACGGCGAAGCCGCTGCCGGCCGCGGCCGTCACCTGGCCGACGAACGCCGAGCGCAGCAGCGGCGCCGGGTTGCCGTCCACCATCCGCGGGCCGCCGGCCCCGCTGATCACCAGCGGTTTGCCGTCCCGGTCGGCGACCGCGACCGTGTCCTGCGCGGCCGTGCTGATCACCAGCCGCTGGCCCGCCTCGAGCTTCGGGTGCAGCAGCGACGGCGCCCAGTGCACCAGCCACTTCCCGCCGCTCTGCACGAGCTCGAACGGCACGTCGTAGGTCCAGACCTGCCCCGGCTTCAGCGTCCAGGACATGCTGAACGTGCCGCCCGTCCGGTTCGCCCCGGCCGGGGACGGCTGCAGGACGGTCAGCTTGGCGGCCACCGACGTCGGGTTCAGCGTGTTCCGGGTGGCCCGCAGCGCGACCGCGGCGGCCGCGTTGTCGTCGGTCAGCCGGCCCGCCGCGTCCGGGTTGTTCTCGGCGAGGTCCTGCAGGTATTCGGTGATCGCCGTGTTCGGGTCGAGCGCGCCCGGGCTCTCCACGGTGGTCGCGCCGGTGGCGGCCTCCGGGGTCGATCCTCCGCTGTTCAGCAGGAAGAACGCGGCCGCCACGACCACGACGACCAGCAGCGCGCCACCGATCAGGATGCCGCGTCTCTTGCCAGGGCTCATTCCGGTTCCCCTCCCCCAAGGAGCCACCCGTGGGTGGCCGGTCGAGTCTGCACCCTACCGGCCACCCCCGACAATCATGATTTCGCGACCGACACCGTGACCTTCGTGCCGTCCCCGACCGTGCCGGCGAAGCCCTCGCCGGCCGGGCCGTGGGTCACCGACGTGGCGAGGGTCTCCGACGCGAGGAACTCCTCGTGCGTCCGGGCCGCCGCCACGACGTCGTCCGGCGCGTCGACGGTGAGCGCGATCCGGTCGGCGACGTCGAGCCCGGCGTCGCGGCGGGCCTGCTGCACGACCCGGACCAGGTCGCGGACCAGGCCCTCGGCCGCCAGCTCCGGCGTCACCTCGGTGTCGATCAGGACGAGGCCGGACCCGCCGGGCAGTTCCGCCGCCGCGCCGCCGCCCTTGGCGACGAGCCGGCGTTCGAATTCGCCTTCCTGGAGGGCGATCCCGGCCGCGACCACGGCGCCGCCCTGGAACGACCAGTCCCCCGCCTTGACGGCCTTGATCACCGTCTGGACGTCCTTGCCCAGGCGGGGCCCGGCGGCGCGGGCGTTGACCGCGACCTCGAACCCGCCGTGCGCGGCGACGTCGGTGGTCAGCTCGACCGCCTTGACGTTCACCTCGTCGCGGAGGATGTCGGCGAAGGGCGCCAGCGAAGAGGCGTCTTCGGCCGCCACGACCAGCGACGACAGCGGCAGCCGCACGCGCAGCTTGTTCGCCTTCCGCAGCGACAGCGCCGACGACGCCACCTGCCGCACCCGGTCCATCGCCGTCACCAGCGCCGCGTCCGCGGGAAGGTCGTTGGCGTTCGGCCAGTCGGTCAGGTGCACCGAACGACCGCCGGTGAGCCCGCGCCAGACGACCTCGGTGGTCAGCGGCAGCAGCGGCGCCGCGACCCGCGAAGTCACCTCCAGCACGGTGTGCAGCGTGTCGATGGCGTCCGCCTCGCCCGCCCAGAAGCGGTCGCGCGAGCGGCGCACGTACCAGTTCGTCAGGACTTCGAGGAAGTCCCGGACGGTCTGGCACGCGCCCGCGACGTCGTAGTTGTCCATCGCGTACTCGACGTCGGTGACCAGTTCGTGCGTCTTCGCCAGGACGTACCGGTCGAGGACGTTCGCCGAATCGGTGCGCCACCGGCCTTCCACGCCCTCGGCGTTCGCGTACAGCGCGAGGAAGTAGTAGGAGTTCCACAGCGGCAGCACGGCCTGGCGGACGGCGTCGCGGATGCCCTTGTCGGTGACGACGAGGTTGCCGCCGCGCAGGATCGGGCTCGCCATCAGGTACCAGCGCATGGCGTCGGAGCCGTCGCGCTCGAAGACCTCGTTGACGTCCGGGTAGTTGCGCAGCGACTTGGACATCTTCGCGCCGTCGGAGCCCAGCACGATGCCGTGCGAGACGCAGGTGCGGAACGCCGGCCGGTCGAACAGCGCGGTCGCGAGCACGTGCAGCAGGTAGAACCAGCCGCGCGTCTGCCCGATGTACTCGACGATGAAGTCGCTCGGGTAGTGGTGCTCGAACCACTCGGCGTTCTCGAACGGGTAGTGCACCTGGGCGTAGGGCATCGAGCCCGAGTCGAACCAGACGTCGAGGACGTCCGGGACGCGGCGCATGGTCGACTCACCCGTAGGGTCGTCCGGGTTCGGCCGGGTCAGCTCGTCGATGTAGGGCCGGTGCAGGTTGTCCAGCCGCACGCCGAAGTCCGCCTCGAGCTCGTCGAGCGAGCCGTAGACGTCGGTGCGCGGGTACGCCGGGTCGTCGGACTGCCACACCGGGATCGGCGTGCCGAAGTACCGGTTGCGGGAGATCGACCAGTCGATGGCGTTCTCCAACCACTTCCCGAACTGGCCGTCCTTGACGTTCTCCGGGTACCAGGTGATCTGCTGGTTCAGCTCGACCATCCGGTCCTTGAACTGCGTCACCGCGACGAACCACGACGAGACCGCGCGGTAGATCAGCGGGTTCCGGCAGCGCCAGCAGTGCGGGTAGCTGTGGTCGTAGGTCTCGTGCCGCAGCAGCACGGCACCCTGCCGTGCCGCGGATCCGGTGCCGTTCTTGAGGTCCCGCACGATGTTCGGGTTGGCGTCGAAGACCTGCTGGCCCTCGTAGTCCGGCACGGTCGCGTCGAACTTGCCGTGCGCGTCGACCGGGGTGACCGGCGGGATGCCGGCGGCGTCGGTGACGAGCTTGTCGTCGGCACCGTAGGCGGGCGCGATGTGGACGATCCCGGTGCCGTCGTCGGTGGTGACGTAGTCGGCGGCCAGCACCTGGTGGGCGTTCTCGGTGCCGGTGAAGTACGGGAACGGTGGGGCGTAACGGGTTCCGAGCAGCTGCGTGCCGGTGTAGTGCGCGACGACCGTCGGCTCCTCGCCGAGTTCACGCGCGTACGCGGCCACCCGTGCTTCGGCGAGCAGGAACCGCTTGCCTTCGCTCTCCACGACGACGTACTGGACGTCCGGGTGCACGGCCGTGGCGAGGTTCGACGGCAGTGTCCACGGCGTCGTCGTCCAGATGAGCAGGTAGGTGCCGTCGAGGTCGTTCCCGTTGCCCTCCAGGCGGAAACCGACCGTGACGGCCGGGTCCTGGCGGTTGCGGTAGACGTCGGAGTCCATGCCGAGCTCGTGGTTCGACAGCGGCGTCGCGTCGCGCCAGCAGTACGGCAGGACGCGGTAGCCCTCGTAGACGAGTCCCTTGTCCCACAGGCGTTTGAACGCCCACAGCACCGACTCCATGTACGTGACGTCGAGGGTCTTGTAGTCGTTGTCGAAGTCGACCCAGCGGGCCTGGCGGGTGACGTACTCGCGCCACTCGTCGGTGTAGCGGAGGACGGACTCCTGCGAAGCCGCGTTGAACTTCGCGATGCCCATCTCTTCGATCTCGGACGTCTCGGTGATGCCGAGCTGGCGCATCGCTTCGAGCTCGGCGGGCAGGCCGTGGGTGTCCCAGCCGAAGCGGCGCTCGACCTTGCGGCCCTTCATGGTCTGGTAGCGCGGCACCAGGTCCTTGACGTACCCGGTGAGCAGGTGGCCGTAGTGCGGCAGGCCGTTGGCGAAGGGCGGACCGTCGTAGAAGACGTACTCGTTCTCGCCCTTTTCGCCCGCGGGGCGCGCATCGATCGTCGCCTGGAAGGTCCGGTCGCTCTCCCAGTAGGCGAGGACCTGCTTCTCCAGGGCGGGGAACGACGGCTGCGACGGGACTCCTGCGCCGTCGCCGAGCTGGGCCTGGGGGTACATCCGGGTGCTCCTCGGTTCGTCTCTCGCGTACGGACGACCGGGCTCCCGGTCACCCACACGGGGACGAAACACTTTCGGCGTTCCGCGGTACCACCCCGCTTGCCCAGCAGGTGCTCCCGGGCCGCTCATTCGACGGCTGTCACGGGCCGCACCCGTCCGGTTCTACTGAGAGCGTGACGCTCGGTTCTTCCGGAGGCTCCCCGGTGATGGCCGGATCAACGCCGTGTTGCCTACCAGGTTAACCGGCCCGCGCAACCGGGTTGTCACGAGGGGCACGTACGGTCACGCCGATCGCGACCAGCCACAACGCCGCCGCGATGACGCCGACCGTGGGCAGTCCCCGGTCCGACACCGCGCCGAGCACCGCCACCCCGAGCGCGCCGCCCGCTTGGCGGGCCGCGTTGTTGATGCCGCCGGCGACGCCCGCGCGCTCGGCCGGGACGCCGCTGACCGCGGCCGTCACCACGGCGGTGGTCAGCAGGCCCATGCCGATGCCGAGCCCGAGCAACGTCGGCAGGAACGCCGGATAGCGGGAGTTTTCGTCGAGGAGCACCAGGTTCAGCAGGCCGAGGGCACCGAGCGAGAGCCCGGCCACCATCAGCGGCCGCGACCCGAACCGGGCGACCAGCCGGCCCGCGACCGGCGCCAGCACCGAAAGCGGGCCGAACAGCGGCAGCAGCTCGAGCCCGGCTTCGAGGGGTCCGGCGCGCCGGACGTCCTGCAGGTACAGCGTCAGGACGAGGATCGTCCCGATGCCCACGAAGTTCATCGCCGCCGAGACGAAGGTGGCGGGCAGGGTCCGCCGGGCGATGCCGAGCGGGAGCATCGGCGCCCGCGAGCGGCGTTCGACCACGAGGAACGCGGCCAGCACGACGACCGCCACCACCGCGGCCGGAACGCTCCCGGCGATGACCGCGTAGACACCGGCGCCGAGGGCGGGTGCTGCCGTGGCGACGCCGGCGACGTCGATCCGCCGTCCGGGCACGCGCTCGCCGCGCGGGACGAGCCGCGCCGTCGCGAAAGCGGCAGCCAGCACGACGGGGACGTTCAGCCAGAACACCGGCTGCCAGCCCACCGCCGTGACGACGGCGCCGCCGAGCACCGGGCCCGCGGCCAAGGCGACTGCCGAGACGCCGGCCCAGACGCCGAGGGCCCGCGCGCGCTCGGCGTGTCCGGGGTGGGCGTTCGTGATCACGGCGAGCGTGCCGGGCAGCAGCAACGCCGCACCCAGGCCCTGGCCGGCGCGGGCGGCGACGAGCAGCGGCGCGGTGGTGGCGAGGCCGCAGCCGGCCGACGCCGCGCCGAACAGCGCGAAGCCGGTCAGGACGACCCGGCGGTGGCCGAAGACGTCGCCGAGGGCACCGCCGGTGAGCAGGAACGCGGCCAGGGTGACGGAGTAGCCGTCCACCACCCACTGCTGGGCCGCGAGGCCGGCGTGGAGGCCGGTGCCGATGGCGGGCAGGGCGACGTTGACGACCGTGACGTCCAGCTGCACCAGGAACATCCCGGCGCACATGGTGAGCAGGAGCATGTCCCCAGTGGACCGCGCGGACACTTCCGTTTGGGTGGAAGTGTCGCGGGGGCAGCCTGGGCGGGTGGAAGGTGACGCCGACATCGCGCGCACGGCCGCGCTGTTCGCGGACCCGGCGCGGGTCCGGGTGCTGCTCGCGCTGGCCGACGGCCGCGCGCTGGCGGCCTCGGTGCTGGCCGCCGAGGCCCGGCTGTCCGCGCAGGGTGTCAGTGCGCACCTGGCGAAGCTGCGTTCGGCGGGGCTGGTCGTCGCGGAGAAGTCGGGGCGGCACCGGTTCTACCGGCTGGCCGGTCCGGAGACCGCGGAGCTGCTGGAGACGCTCGCGCGGTGCTCGCCGTCACAGCCGGTGACGTCGTTACGGGAGGGGACGCGGGCGGAGGCGTTGCGGACCGCCCGGACGTGCTACGACCACCTGGCCGGGCGGCTCGGGGTGGCGGTCACGTCGGCGTTGCTGGCCGGGGTGCGCTGGCGGGCGCGTCCGACACGCGGCGGCGTCCCGTGGACCGGATTTCGGCACCGCTGGCCGAGCACCCGTACACGCTGGGGCCGGCGGCCGCTGCGGTGTTCGGCGCGCTGGGTGTCGACGTGGATCTCGTGGCGACCGGGCGGCGGCCGTTGCTGAAGTTCTGCCTGGACTGGAGCGAGCAGCGGCACCACGTGGCGGGCGCGCTGGGCGCGGCGGTGGCGACGCGGTTCCTCGACGCGGGCTGGGTGACGCGCCGAACGCAGGCCCACCGCGCGCTCCGGCTGACTCCGGACGGCGCGCAAGCCCTGAAAACCCACCTCGGCCTGGCCGCCTGACGCCGTGTCGTCCCTTCAATCACGCGTGTCGTCCCTCCAGACACGCGTGTCGTCCGTTCCGTACCGGCATCCCGCGCGACTGCACTGGCATCACGCGTGATTGAGGAGGCGCCACGCGTGATTGAAGGGTCGACACGCGTGATTGAAGGGTCGACACGCGTGATTGGGGGGTCGACACGGCGTTAGCGGTGGGCGGCTACCAGGGTGGCGTCGGGGCGGCAGACGTCGCAGGGGGTGAAGCCGAGCTGGCGGGCCTCGCCGACGCCGATGGGGATCGTGTCGCGGGGGCCGAGCCACTCGCAGGTGCGGAGGTGGTAGCGGGGGTGCTCGTCGACGACCACGACCTCGTCCTCGAGGTCGGCCAGGATCGCGACGTCGGCCTCCGGGGTGTCCTCCACGCCCGGGTCGGTATCGGCGGTCGTTTCGGTCTCGGCTGAAGCGTCGGCCGGTTCGGGGTCGGGTTCGGGCGTGTCGGCCGGGTCACCCAGGTCGCCGGCGGCCGGGATCAGGGTGGTTTGTTCCTCTTCGGCAGGCTCCGGCGCCGGCTCGGGCTCAGGCTCGGATGCGGCAACGGGCGTGGCCGCGGGTGCGGCGGACCGGCGACGGCGGCGCAGCCAGTCGGCGACCAGGATCAGCCCGGCCAGCACGGACAGGCCGATGGAAACCCACGCCCACAGCGAAGAAGCCGTGATCAGCGCGGTGACGAGCAACCCCAGAGCCGCCAGTACCAGGACCAGCACGAAGTAAAGCACGCTGCATTACAGCACGAACGACCTGGGAGCGGGCCACGACCCGCCCACGGGTGGTGCCGGATCGACTCCGAACCGTGGGGCACCCCCGCCAACGGGGGGGGCCCCGGCCAGGCGGAACACCACAAAGGGATATCACAAAAAAGAAA
>NZ_JBSFNC010000157.1:0-20395 GCF_053586895.1 Amycolatopsis sp. NPDC003731
ACCAACCCGCCCGCGACTACCGCCAACGATGGACCGGACAACGTCCCCACGCCAGCAGCAAAGCCGCACTACCCGAAAGCGGTTGCCCCGGCGAGGACCGAGGCAGACCGGAGCACCGTCCGCCTGGACACAGAGTCCATGAAGCATCCTCCGAATTCATACTACGTTTCGGCGAGATCAAGCGGCGGCGTGCGGTCATACTTGCAGAGGGGTGCCCAAAACGCCAGAGGAGTTCACCCGGAAAGCGGCAGAGACATCCGATGAATCAGGGAAGCGGAGGTAGCGCCGGCGTGTACAGCCAGCGGGTGAAGAACGCGCCCAGCGACCGCCCGGCGTGGGCCTCGGCCGCCGCCACGAAGGCTTCCGTCGTGACCAGGCCGTGGCGGTGCTCCTCGGCCCACGACTTCAGCAGCGCGAAGAACGCCGGGTCCCCGATCTCCGCCCGCAGCGCGTGCAGCGTCAGGCCGCCGCGCTTGTAGACGCGCTCGTCGAACATCCGGGCCACGCCGGGGTCGGCGATCCGGACGTCCGCGGGCTTGGCCTTGATCCGCGCGTGCCAGCTGCGGGCCAGCGCCGACGCCGGCTGGCCGCCGATCTCCTCCGACCACAGCCACTCCGCGTACGTCGCGAAGCCCTCGTTCAGCCAGATGTGGCGCCAATCCGCCACCGTCAGGCTGTTGCCGAACCACTGGTGGGCCAGCTCGTGCAGCACGAGCCGCTCGTGGGTGCGGCGGCCGTCGACGTGGTTGGCGCCGAAGATGGCCATGCCCTGGGCCTCGATCGGGTCGTCGAGGTCGTCGTCGGTGATCACGATGACGTACTCGGCGAACGGGTACGCGCCGAACAGCCGCTGCAGGAACTCCATCATCCGGCCCTGGCGCGCGAAGTCGCGGTCGAACAGGCGACGCAGCCGTGGGGGTACGGCCGCCCGCTGCGGCACCGTCTCGAAGATCGACTCGACCTGGCCGGTCGCGCGCCCGAGGCCGAGGCTGAGCCGGCGCAGCCCGACCCCCGTGTGGGGGAACCAGCCGCGGCCGGACAGCTCGACCTCGTCGTAGCGGCCGATCTGGACGCTCATCAGGTAGGTCGCCGTCGGCTCGCGCCGCTCGAACACCCACCTCGTCGTGCTCGCCGACATCGTCCGCTCGGCCAGGGTGCCGGTGACCGCGACCAGGTACGGCGACGCCGTCGTCACGCTCACCCGGTAGGTCGCCTTGTCCGACGGGTGGTCGTTGCACGGGAACCACGACGGCGCGCCGACCGGCTGGCTCGCGACCAGCGCGCCGTCGGTCAGCTCGTCCCAGCCGACGTCGCCCCAGCGGCTGCGCACCGGGCGCGGGTTGCCGACGTAGTGCACCTCCACCGTGAACGTGGTGCCCGCCGGGATCGGCTTCGCCGGCTTGACGTGCAGCTTCGCCCCGCGCTTGAGGTACTTCGCGGCCTTGCCGTCGACCAGCACGCGGTTGATCCGGAACTCGCCGAAGTCGAGGCTGACGCGGGAAAGCGCCTGCGTCGCCTCCGCGGTGATCACCGCCGACGCCGAAAGCCGGTTCGGCGCGACCTTGTAGTCGAGGCTCAGGTCGTAGTGCCGGGTCCGGTACCCGCCGTTGCCGTGGGCGGGAAGGTAGGGGTCACCCGAGGTGTCCGCGCCGGGAGCCGGTGCCGGAGCCTTCGAAATCACCCGTCGCGAACCTTTCGTCGTGCGTGCTGGAACCAGGCTCGCACGGACGGGTGAGTCCGGCGCGCCTGGACCTGCTTTCGTTACTTACCGGGCCACGCCGAGATCGGGTTGCCCAGCCAGCGGGTGTCGGCCGGCACCTCGTCGCCGCGGGTCACCAGCGAACCGGGGCCCACCGTCGTCCGGGCGCCGATGCCCGCGCCCGGCAGCACGATGCCGTGCGGGCCGAGCGTGGCGCCCTCGCCGAGGGTCACCCGGGACATGCTCATGATCCGGTCGTGGAACAGGTGCGTCTGGACGACGCAGCCGCGGTTGATCGTCGCGCCGTCGCCGAGCTCGACGAGGTCGGCCTCGGGCAGCCAGTACGTCTCCAGCCAGACGCCGCGGCCGATCTTGACGCCCATCGTGCGCAGCCATGCGGTCAGCAGCGGGGTGCCGCCGACCGAGCCGATCAGCCACGGCACCGCGAACGCCTCGACGAAGGTGTCGGCCAGCTCGTTGCGCCAGACGAAGGAGCTCCACAGCGGGTGGTCGACCTCGCGGAACTTGCCGACCAGCAGCCACTTCATCACCGTCGCGGTCAGCGCCGCCACGATCCCGGCGGCCAGCAGGGCGGGCCCGGCCAGCAGCGCGGCGACGCCGAAGCCGAACGCCGACGCCGTCCACAGGAGGCCGAAGGCGACCACGACGGTCAGCGCGACACCGCACATGACCGGGATGATCCGGCACAGCTCGACCAGCGCCCGCGCCGCCTTGAGGTGCAGCGCCGGGGTGTAGGTGCGGCTCGTGTCGGCCTCGCCGACCGCGCGGCGCACCGGCAGCGGCGGCATCCCGAGGTACGACGAGCCCTTCTTGGCCTTCAGCGGTGTCGACGACAGGACGCCGACCAGGCCGCGCTTCGGCACCGAGCGGCCGGGCGCGGTCATTCCCGAGTTGCCGAGGAAGGCCTGCTTGCCGATCCGCGCCGGGGCGACGTGCAGCCAGCCGTGGTTGAGCTCGTAGGTGGCGACCATCGTGTCGTCGGCCAGGAATGCGCCACTGTCGACCTTGGTCATCTTCGGCAGCGCGAGCACGGTCGATGCCTCGACGTTGCGGCCCACCTTCGCGCCGAGCAGCCGCAGCCACACCGGCGTGAATAGGCTGGCGTACAGCGGGAACAGGCCTTCGCGGGCCATGCTCATCAGGCGTTCGGTGGCCCAGACCTGCCAGGCGACGCGGCCGTGCACCGGGTGGTAGCCCTCGACCATGCCGATGCTCAGCGCCCGGACGCCGACGAGCACGAGCAGCATGTAGGCGAGGAAGTACGCGGCCGTCGCGGCCGGCACGAAGACCAGCGCGCGGGTGAACGCGTCGAGCAGCGTCGGCGCACCGGCGATCCCGTAGCCGAGCACGGCGACCCCGGCCAGCGCGGCCACGCCGGGCAGGAAGCCCAGCGCCAGGGACGTCGCGCCGTAGACGGCGGCCCAGAAGTGCGAACGCGGCGGACGGCTCGACGGCCACTTCAGCGCGTCCCGCTCGTCCTTGCCGACGCGGGTGGCGGGCGAACCGGCCCAGCGCTGCCCGGCCGGCACGGCGCCGCGGACGGTCGACCCGGCCGCGATCTCCGCGCCCTTGCCGATGCGGGCACCCGGAAAGAGCGTGCTGCGCGCACCGACGCGGGCTTCCGCGCCGACGCGGACCTTGCCGATGTGCACGACGTCACCGTCGACCCAGTGGCCGGACAGGTCGACCTCGGGCTCGATCGCGGCACCGCGGCCGAGCTTGAGGAAGCCGGTGACCGGCGGCGGCGAGTGCAGGTCGACGTCCTTGCCGATCCGCGCGCCGAGCGCCTTCGCGTACGTCGTCATCCAGGACGCGCCGGCGACGCTGTCCGCGCCGGAGAACTCGGCGAGCTTCTCGGCCGTCCACAGTCGCAAGTGGACACTCCCGCCGCGCGGGTAGGTGCCGGGGCGGACCCCGGACAGCAGCACGCGCGCGCCACCCGCGGCGATCGCGATCCGGCCCGCCGGGCTGAACAGCACCACCCAGGCCAGGCCGAGCCACGCCCAGCTCAGCGTCGGCGCCCAGGCGAACCCGAGCAGCGACAAGACGTTCGACAGCGCGGCGGACAGGGTCACCCAGCGCAGCCCGACCAGGCCCATCAGCGGAACCATCAGCAGCGTCTGAATGACACCCGCGCGGCGCTTGGTCGGCGCGATGTCCCGGCGTTCGGTCGCCTGCCCGCTCAGCGCGTCCAGCATCGCGGCCAGCGCACCCAGCCTGGGGTGGGCGTAGATGTCGGCGACCGACACCTGAGGGTGCCGGGTGCGGATGCGGGCGACCACCTGGGCGGCGGTCAGGCTGCCGCCGCCGTGGGTGAAGAAGTCGGCCTTCGGGCTGTCGACCGACACGCCGAGGATCTCGGCCCAGCCTTCGGCGAGCCACGTCTCGGTCGGGGTCAGCCCGGAAGCCTCCACGGTGGACAGCGGCCACGGGAGGGCGTTGCGGTCGACCTTGCCGGAGGTGCGGGTCGGCAGGTCGTCGACGACGGCGAGCAGCGGGACCAGCGCGGCGGGCAGGTGCTCTCGCAGGCGGCTCGCGGCCTGGTCGTGGTCGAAGTCCCCGCCCGCGGGGACGACGTACCCGACGAGGACCTGGTTGCCGGCCTTGGTGCGGCGGATCGCGGCGGCCGCGCCCTGCACGCCCGGCAGGGCCTGCAGCGCGGCGTCGACCTCGCCCAGCTCGATGCGGCGGCCGCCGAGCTTGACCTGCTCGTCGAGGCGGCCGAGGAACAGCAGGCCCTCCTCTTCGGCGCGGACCATGTCGCCGGAGCGGTAGGCGCGCTGCCAGCCCAGCGACGGCAGCGGCGCGAACTTCTCGGCGTCCTTGGCCGCGTCGAGGTAGCGGGCCAGGCCGACGCCGCCGATGACGAGCTCGCCGGTTTCGCCCATGGCGACCGGCTCGCCCTCGTCGTTGACGACGGCGAGCTGCCAGCCGACGAGCGGCAGGCCGATCCGGACCGGGCCCTCGCCGGTCAGCTGCGCGGCGCAGGCGACGACGGTGGCCTCGGTCGGGCCGTAGGTGTTCCAGACTTCGCGGCCTTCGACGGCGACGCGCTCGGCGAGCTCCGGCGGGCACGCCTCGCCGCCGAAGATGAGCAGGCGGACGTCTTCGAGGGCGTCGGCGGGCCACAGCGCGGCGAGCGTCGGCACGGTCGAGACGACGGTGATGCGCTGCGCGACCAGCCACGGGCCGAGGTCGACGCCGGTGCGGACCAGCGCGCGGGGTGCCGGGACCAGGCAGGCGCCGTGGCGCCAGGCCAGCCACATCTCTTCGCAGGAGGCGTCGAAGGCGACGCTCAGGCCGGCCAGGACGCGGTCGCCGGGGCCGATCGGCTCGTCGGTGAGGAAGAGCTCGGCCTCGGCGTCGACGAACGCGGCGGCGGAGGCGTGCGTGACCGCGACACCCTTGGGCTTGCCGGTGGAGCCGGAGGTGAAGATGATCCAGGCGTCGTCGGCCGGGCCGGGACGGCCTTCGCGGCCACCGGGCGTGGAGTGCACGTTGATCGTGCCGTCGGTGGCGACCGCCGCGACCTGGGCTTCTTCGAAGACCAGCTCGGCGCGCTCGTCCGGGTCGTCCGCGTCGACCGGCACGTAGGCGGCGCCGACGGACAGGGTGGCGAGGATGGCGATGTACAGCTCGGCGGTGCCGGAGGAGATCCGGATGCCGACGCGGTCGCCGAGGCCGACGCCGTAGCCGCGGAGCCGGCGCCCGTAGGCGTCGATCTCCTCCAGGAGCCGCCGGTAGGTCAGGGTGGTGGTGCCGTCGTCGATCGCGGCGGCGTTCGGGTGCCGCTCCGCGGTGGCGGCGAGGACGTCGAGGAGGGTGCGCTCACCGGCGCCGAGACCGGACCAGAAGAGGGCGCGGTCGGCGACCGGGGCGAGCGTCACCTCGGGGGTGGTGCCGGTGGGTTCGATCGTGACGGTCATCGGGCGTTCACCCCGGGCAGGACAAAACCATGGGCGCGCAAGCCCACCACTCACCTTTCGGGAGCCTCAATCGGGCTTGCTCTCCCATTGAGGCGCCCGCAACGACCTTCCACTGTAACGCAAGATGAACGAAAGATATCTGCCGGATCACGCAAGGGTGTCGGACCTCACCCCATCCCGGACGACACGCGCACCCGGCCGGACGACACGCGTACCTGTCCGGACGACACGCCGGATCGCCGAAGATTCGTCGTGTCGTCCATCCAGGTACGCGTGTCGTCCAATCAGGTACGCGTGTCGTCCGAAACGGGTCAGGAAATCACCGGGTTCGGGCGGCTTTTCCGCCGACCTTCGGCTTCGCCTTCTTTTCCCGCACCCGGACATTCACCCGGACGGGGCTGCCGGTGAAGCCGAACTGCTCACGGAACTTGCGTTCGATGAAGCGGCGGTAGCCCGCCTCGAGGAAGCCGGTGGTGAACAGCACCAGCGTCGGCGGGCGGATGCCGGCCTGGGTCGCGAACAGGACCTTCGGCTGCTTGCCCGAGCGGACCGGCGGCGGGGTGGCCGCGATCAGGTCGGACAGCCACGCGTTGAGCTGGCCGGTCGGCACCCGCTGGTCCCACGACTTCAGCGCGGTCCGCAGGGCCGGCGCGAGCTTGCGCACCGAACGGCCGGTCAGCGCCGAGATGTTGACCTTCTCCGCCCACGGCACGCGGACCAGGCCGCGGTCGAGCTCGCGGACCATCGCGTGCCGGCGGTCCTCGTCGACCAGGTCCCACTTGTTGAACGCCAGCACGCAGGCGCGGCCGGCCTCGACGACCATGGTCAGCACCCGCAGGTCCTGCTCCGACAGCGGCTCGGCCGCGTCCAGCAGCACGATCGCGACCTCGGCCGCGTCGATCGCGGTCTTGGTGCGCAGCGACGCGTAGTACTCGGCGCCCGCAGCGAAGTTGACGCGCTTGCGCAGGCCCGCCGTGTCGACGAACCGCCAGGTCTCGCCGTCCAGCTCGACCAGCGAGTCGACCGGGTCGACCGTGGTGCCGGCCACCGAGTCGACGACCGAGCGCTGCTCCCCGGACAGCTTGTTGAGCAGGCTCGACTTGCCGACGTTCGGCTTGCCGACCAGCGCGACGCGCCGCGGCCCCGACGTCGGGACGCCGCCCTCGCGCGGCGACTCGGGCAGGGCCTTGAGGATGGCGTCGAGCAGGTCGCCGGAGCTGCGGCCGTGCAGCGCGCTGACCGGGTGCGGCTCGCCGAGGCCGAGCGACCAGAGCGACGCGGTGTCGGCGAGCAGCCGGTCGTCGTCGACCTTGTTGGCGGCCAGCAGCACCGGCTTCTTCGAGCGGCGCAGCACCTTGGAGACGGCTTCGTCGGTCGCGGTCGCGCCGACCGAGGCGTCGATGACCAGCAGCACCGCGTCCGCGGTCTGCATGGCCAGCTCGGCCTGGGCGGCGACGGAGGCCTGCAGCCCGGTCGCGTCCGGCTCCCAGCCGCCGGTGTCGACCAGGGTGAACCGGCGGCCACCCCAGTAGGCGTCGTAGGCGACGCGGTCGCGGGTCACGCCCGGCACGTCCTGCACGACGGCTTCGCGCCGGCCGAGGATGCGGTTGACCAGCGTCGACTTGCCCACGTTGGGCCGGCCGACGACGGCGAGCACCGGCTGCCCGAGCGCGGCCTCCTCGGCCGCTTCCGCCGCCTCGATCTGCGCGTCGAGCGCGGCGAATTCGGTCTCGTCGGACCAGGTGCCGTCGACTTCGCCGACGCCGTCGTACTCTTCCATCACTACCCGATTTCCCTTATACCGCGCCGAATCCGTGTTCGGCACGCCAGTCGTCCAAAGTCTTCACGAGCGCCGCGAGCTCACCGCGCAGCTCTTCGGTGCCCTGGTCGAGCCCGGTCTTCCCGGGGCCGACCTTCGGCGTGAACGGCTCGCCCACGAGGATGTCCACCCGTGGCCGGAACCGCCGCTTGCCGTCGGCCGGCTTGAGCGTGCCCCGCGTCGCGACCGGGAGCACGGTCGCGCCGGAGGCCCGGACCAGCCAGGCCGCGCCGCGTTCGGCCGCGCCGACGTCCCCGGCCCCGCGGGTGCCTTCGGGGAAGATCCCGACGACCCCGCCGTCCTTCAGGACGCCGACCGCGGTCAGCAGCGGCTTGCGGTCGATCTCGCCGCGCTTGAGCGGGATCTGCCCGATCGCCAGCAGGAACTTGCCGACGATCCCGCCGAACATCTCCGCCTTGACCAGGAACGCCGAACGCCGCGGAAGCATTCCGAAGATCAGCTGCGGCTCGATCATGGAGCTGTGGTTGGCGATCACGAGCAGCGGCCCGGTGGCGGGGACGCGCTCGCGGCCGTGCACCCGGATGCGGAAGGCCGAGCGCAGATAGTACCGGGCGAAGACCCGCCCGGCGTCGTGGAGCCTGCCGACGGATCCCTCGGGGAGTCCGTCACCGCTCATCGAGCGACCTCGGCGCCGCAGCCTTCGAGGATGCCGCGGTGGCTGGCCAGCTCGCTCAGCGCGACGATCACCTGGTCGATCGACAGTTCGGAGGTGTCGACGTGCACGGCGTCGTCGGCCGCGCGCAGCGGCGAGGCGGCGCGGGTCGAGTCGAGGTGGTCGCGGCGCTCGACGCTGGCCAGGGCGTCGGCGACCGACGACTGCCGCCCGGCGGCGGTGTCCTGGGTGCTGCGGCGCGACGCGCGGACGTCGGCCGAGGCGGTCAGGAAGACCTTGAGCGGCGAGTCCGGCGCGACGACGGTGCCGATGTCCCGGCCTTCGACGACGATCCCGCCGCGGTGCCCGACGACGTCATCGATGATCTGCCGCTGCCGCGCGACCAGCAGTTCGCGCACGTGCGGGACGGCCGAGACCGGCGACACGGCCTTGGTGACCTCCGGCCCGCGGATGTCGGCGGCGACGTCCGCGCCGGCCAGCCGGATCTCGGGCCGGTCGGGGCTGGTGCCGATGGTGAACTCGGCGCGGTCCGCGACCTCGGCGACCGCTTCCGGGTCGGCCGGGTCGACGCCCGCGCGCAGCACGGCGAGGGTGACCATCCGGTACATGGCACCGGTGTCGAGGTAGCCGGCCCCGAGGCGCTGGGCGAGCTTGCGGGCGACGGTGGTCTTCCCGGTCCCCGATGGGCCATCCAGCGCGACCACACCACGTAGGGCTCCCGTCACCGGCACTCTCCTCGCGTTCTCGTCCCGTTCGGCGTCGTCCCCCATTCTGCCGGTCGGGGTGCGGGGGAGATCAGTCGGCCCGCGTGCCGAAGCGCGCCACCACCAGCGCGAGGCGCTCGTCACGGTGGGCGGGTGAGAGCCGGCGGCCCCGGTCCAGCGTCACCAGGCCGTGCAGGGTGCTCCAGAACACCTCGGTCAACGCGCCCGCGTCCTGCTCCCCCGCCGTCGGCTCGACGACGGCGAGCAGTTCCGCGAAACACGCCTTCATCACCTCCGGCGTGTCGTCCTCGGCGAACCGCAACTCCGAGGCGTGCGTGAACATCGCGTCGTAGAGGCCCGGTTTGGCCTCCGCGAAGGCCACGTACGCCTCCGTCACCCCGCCGAGGCCACCGGGGCGGGCCGCGCCCAGCGTCGCCGCCAGCTCGGTGAAGCCCTCCAGCGCGGCCGCCGCCATGATCGCGTCCTTGCCGCCCGGGAAGTGGCTGTAGAGCACCGGCTGGCTGTACTCGATCAGGCCCGCGAGCCGCCGGGTGGTGACCGCGTCCCAGCCTTCCGCCTCGGCCAGCTCCCTGGCCGCGGCCACGATCCGCTGGCCTCGCTCGGTCCGGTCGCGCACACGCCGTTGTCGCTGGGTCATGGGTCACATGCTAGCACTACTAGACAAACTAGCGCCGCTAGGTTAGCGTTGCTAGCAATCCTAGCGGCGCTAGAAAACCTGGAGGGAAACCCATGCTCATCACCGGCTACGTCCTCACCGCGCTCGTCTCGCTCGGCATCATCTACGTCGGCCTCAACTACCTCTTCGCGCCGGCGAAGATCGCCGCCGGCTTCGGCTTCCCAACCGTCCCCGAGAACGCCGAGACCTTCTTGAACGTCAAGGGCGGCCGCGACATCGGAGCCGGCCTGATCCCCCTGGCCCTGATGCTCTACGGCGACGCGCACGCACTCGGCTGGGTCATCCTCACCGCGGCCCTCTGGCCGGTCTTCGACATGCTGCTGATCCTGCGCCACCGGGGCAAGAAGGCCATCGCGTTCGGCGTCCACGGCGTGACCGCCGCGGTGATGGTCGTCGCCGCCCTGCTCCTGCTGCTCGGCTGAAATCCCGCGAATCGGACACCTGGGTTACGGTGGTTGGGTGAACGTCGAAGTAACTCCTCTGCCCGGCATCGGGGTCCGCAAGGACTTCGCCACCCGTACCGGCCGCCGCATCGGCGTCGTCACCCAGCGGGACGGCCACATCGAGCTGATCGTGTCCAAATCGGACGATCCCGATGCCTGCGCCGCCTCGATCCCGCTCACCGCGGACGAGGCCGGCGCGCTGGCCAACCTGCTCGGCGCCCCGCAGCTGGTCGCGCAGCTGACCGAGGAGCACCGCGACCTGCCGGGGATCAGCACCCGGCAGCTGCCGATCAAGCCGTCCGGCCCGTTCGACGGCCGGACGCTCGGCGACACCGCGATGCGCACCCGCACCGGCGTCTCGGTGGTCGCGGTGGCGCGGGCCGGCCAGGTGCACCCGTCGCCGACGCCGGACTTCACGTTCACCGGGGGCGATCTGCTGGTCGCGGTCGGCACGAGCGAGGGCCTGGAAGCCGCCGCCAAGATCCTCAAGTACGGCTGAGCGGCCGATGGACCACACCGCGCTGTCCCTGATCGAACTGGGGGCGGTCTTCTTCGGGCTGGGCGTGCTCGGGCGCCTGGCCGCGAAGATCGGCCTCTCCCCCATCCCGCTCTACCTGCTCGGCGGCCTCTGCTTCGGCCAGGGCGGCCTGATCCCGCTGGGCGACATCGGCGGCTTCACGCACCTGGCCGGCGAAATCGGCGTCGTGCTCCTGCTCCTCCTGCTCGGCCTGGAGTACTCCGCGGCCGAGCTGTTCACCGGGCTCCGCCGGTCCTGGACGGCCGGCCTGCTCGACATCGTCCTCAACGCGGCCCCCGGCGCGGCCGTCGCGCTGCTGCTGGGCTGGGGCCCGGTCGGCGCGATGGTGATGGCGGGCGTCACGTACATCTCGTCGTCCGGGATCGTCGCGAAGGTCCTCGGCGACCTCGGCCGGCTCGGCAACCGCGAGACGCCGGTGGTGCTGTCGATCCTCGTGTTCGAGGACCTCGCGATGGCGCTCTACCTGCCGATCCTCACCGCCGTGCTGGGCGGGGTGTCGCTGCTCGGCGGTCTCGAGGCGGTCGGCATCTCGCTGCTGGTGATCACCGTGGTGCTGGTGGTCGCGCTGAAGTTCGGCCGGTACGTCTCCGCGGCGGTGGACAGCCCGGACCGTGAGGTGTTCCTGCTCAAGGTGCTCGGCGCGGCCCTGCTGGTCGCCGGTCTGGCGTCGGCGATGCAGGTGTCGGCGGCGGTCGGGGCGTTCCTGCTCGGCATCGCGATCTCGGGGTCGACGGCGGAGAACGCGACACGCATGCTGGAGCCGCTGCGCGACCTGTTCGCCGCGGTGTTCTTCGTGGTCTTCGGCCTCAACACGAACCCGGCGTCGATCCCGCCGGTGCTGGGCTGGGCGATCGTGCTGGCGGTGGTGACGACGCTGACGAAGGTCGCCACGGGCTGGTGGGCGGCGCGCCGCCAGGGCATCGGCAAGATGGGCCGGGCCCGGGCCGGGGCGGCGCTGGTCGCCCGGGGCGAGTTCTCGATCGTCATCGCGGGCCTGGCGGTGACGGCGGGAGCGGTCACGGGCGAACTGGCGGCGCTGGCCACGGCGTACGTCCTCCTGATGGCCATTCTCGGCCCGACGGCGGCCCGGGTGGTGGAGCCGATCGTCCGCGCCCTGCAACGCAAAGCGGCCACCAAGGCGGCCCCTGCGGAAGCGAACTGACACCGATAACCGGTCGCGCGAACCGGGGCCGGACCGGCACGCTCACCGGATGGACGAACAAGGCCAGGTCGCGGAAGCTCTCGCTGCCGAGAGGGAATCCCTCCGGCCCGGCTGCCGTGCCGACACGGCCCGGTTCGCGCGGCTGCTCGCCCCGGACTTCCACGAGTTCGGCAAGTCCGGCGGCGAGTTCGGCCACGAGGAGGCGCTCCGGCTGGTGGCGAACTCGACGGATGCACCGATCACCGTGGAGAACCTGCGGGGATCGCTCGTCGCGGACGGCGTCGTGCTGGTGAAGTACACCTCGGAGCACGCCGGGCGGCGCGCGAACCGCACGTCCCTGTGGCGTCGCGTCGCCGACGGGCACTGGCAGATCTTCCACCACCAGGGCACTCCGGCCGCAGGCTAGCGCAGGTCGGCCCGGCCCGCCGACGGCACGTGCTCGCCACCGCCGGCGGCCGGGTGGGTCGTCGCCGGCGGGACGACGCCCGCCAGCGGCACCGAAGCCGACGTGCGGGCCAGGTCCAGCGTGACGCGGCCCGGCTGGGCGGGTCCGCGGATGAAGCTGCCGTCCGTGCCGCCGATGATCAACGCCAGCGCGTGCCCGCGCGGCACCACGTGGTCCGTCGAGGCCAGCCGGAACGTCATCGCGTAGGCCGTGCCCGGGGTCAGCGGCCGTTCCTGCGAAAGCGATGCGTAGTTCGCCAGGTCCGCCCAGCCGCGGCTGAGGATCGTGTAGTTCACCTTCTTCACGTCCGCGGAAGCGATCCGGTAGCAGGCGTCGTCGCCCGTCGCCGAGGAACCCCAGCAGTTCTCCGCGGTGCCGGTCTTGATCCCCTCGCCGCTGCCGGCGAAGTTGCGGATCGTCGCCGCGCCGAGGTCCACCAGCAGCGCCGACACCCGCGCCGACGACGTGCTCGGCGTTGCCGTCACGGTCACCGAAGTCGTCCCCGATACCTGCACGTCGGACGTCAGCGCCCCGGTCGAGTACGTCAACGCCGCGCTGCCCGGGTTCGTCACCCAGGTGTCCTCGCCCAGGCTCGGGTTGTCGGTGAACGACGCCGTCCCGGACGACGGGGAAGTGCCCAGCGTGCCAGACGCCGCCGGCCGCAACGTCGTCGCCACCGCACCGGCCGCCGGGTACGCGCTCTGGTCCGCCCACTGGTCCGGCTGCCGCTCGACGCTGGCCTGCGGCCCGTTCTGGACGCCGTTGTCGATCCCCAGCAGGTAGTGGTCGAACCACCGGTGCAGCAGGTCGACCCAGTCCGCGCGCCGGTAGTCGAACGGGTCGACGTGCCCGGTCTGCGACAGCCAGATCTTCTTCTCGACGTTCAGCCCGGCCCACCACTGTCCGAAGTGGATGGTCTTGACGTTGAGGTCGTTGACGCCGTGGGACAGCAGCACGCTCGCCCGCACGTTGCCCGCCCGCCGCACGTAGTCGCGGTCCGCCCAGAGCGGCCCGTAGTCGCCGTTCGCGGTGGCGCCGGAGGCCAGCGCCTGGTTCTGCGGCGAGCAGTTCTGCCCGCCGTTGCGCGCTTCGACCGTGCGCGCGAGCCCGTCCGGGTTGAAGCCGAAGGTCGCGCCGTCCGAGCGGTAGTAGTCGTACCAGGAGCTGATCGCCGAGATCGGGACGATCGTCTTCAGGCCCGCCACCCCGGTCGCCGCGACGCCGTTGGCGATCGTGCCGTCGTAGGACTTGCCGATCATCCCGACGTTCCCGGTGCTCCAGCTCGCCGGCACCGCGCTGCCGCCGGACTTCGCGCTGTAACCGGTCGCGCGGCCGTTCAGCCAGTCGACGACCTTGCGCGCGGAATCGACGTCCGAAGCGCCGCCGACGTCCGCGCAGCCGGCCGAGCGGTTCGTCCCGGCCAGGTCGACCAGCACGATCGCGTACCCGCGCGGGACGAAGTAGTTGTCGTAGAACAGCGGGAACTTCACCGGCTTCCCGGCGCTGTCGTAGGACTTCAGCTCGCTCTCGTTGCCCCGGCCGCAGCACGAGTAGTACGGGCTGGCGTCCATGATCACCGGAACGCGTGACGTCGCTTCACCCGGCCGGACGATGTCGGCGGCGACCCGATCGGAGCGGCCGTCCCCGTCGCCGTCGCGGCCGATGTCGACCCAAACCGTTTCGCGGATCGCCTTCGCGTAGTCGTAGACCGGCTCGCTCCCCTGCGTGGCCGCGGCGGCGGGCACCACCGCACCGGACAGGAGTACCGCGAGCACCCCGCACACCACTCCGAGTCGCATACCCGTCACGCTAGCGAGTGACCGCGACCGCCCACCACGGCGGAAAGTCGGGCGTACGTTGGAAATCATGACGGAGTCCCTACCCGCCGTGAGCGTCACCGCCGTCGGTGTCGCCGCGCTGCGCGCGTACGAAAGCCGCCGCCCGGACCGCCTGTTCGACGATCCGTACGCGGCCGCCTTCCACGCTGCGGGCAGCGCCCTGCTGCCCGTCGCGCCGGGCGAAACCCCGCAGGGTGGCCTCGGCGCGCTCTTCGCCCGGCAGGTGGCGATCCGCACCCGGTTCTACGACGACTACCTGCTGGCCGCCGGGGGCTCGCAGGTCGTGGTGCTCGCCGCGGGCCTCGACGCCCGCGCTTTCCGGCTCGCCTGGCCGCCGGGGCTGCGGATGTTCGAGCTCGACCTGCCCGAGGTCCTCGCCTTCAAGGACGAGGTGCTGGCCGCCCAGGGCGCCGAACCGTCGTGCGAGCGCGTCGTGGTCCCGGCCGATCTGCGTGGCGACTGGGCGGATGCCCTGCGGACAGCCGGGTTCGACGCGAGCGTTCCGACCGCGTGGCTGGCCGAGGGCCTCCTGGTCTACCTGTCCCGCGAAGACGCCGAGGCGACGCTCTCGACCGTGACCGAGCTGTCCGCGCCGGGCAGCCGGGTGTCGTTCGAGCACCGGTCGGCCGAGACGCGGGACGGCCTGCTCGCCCGGGCCAAGGCGACCCCGGGCGCCGAGCGCGTCACCCGGCTGTGGCACGGCGGCCTCGGCGGTACGGCGCCGGAGTGGCTGCGCGGCCACGGCTGGGAACCGGTCGTCGTCTCCCACGCCGACCTGGCCGCGAAGTACGACCGTCCGGGTGACGAAACACTCGACGGGTTCGTGACCGCCGAATATCAGAGTTCGACGTTGCGGTAGAGCGCCCCGACCTCGGTCTTCGTCAGCCGGCGGATCGAGCCGACGCGCTGGTTGCCGAGCTGGACGTCGCCGACCGCGGTGCGCACCAGCTTCAGCACCGGGTGCCCGGTGTCCTTGAGCAGGCGGCGCACGATGTGCTTCTTGCCCTCGTGGATGACGAGCTCGACCAGCGACTTGCCGGAGTGCATGTCCTTCACGCGGAACTGGTCGACCTTGACGATGCCGTCCGGCAGTTCCCAGCCGCGGCGCAGCTCCTTGCCGAGCCCGCGCGGCACGAGGCCGTCGACCTCGGCGAGGTAGGTCTTGAGCACCCGGTACGACGGGTGCATCAGCCGGTGCCCGAGGTCGCCGTCGTTGGTGAGCAGCAGCAGGCCCTCGGTGTTCTCGTCGAGCCGTCCGACGTGCACGACGCCCGGCGTCTCCTCGTAGCGGCCGCGCAGGTAGTCGCCGACGCAGGGGCGGCCGCGGTCGTCCGACATCGTCGAGTGCACGCCCTTGGGCTTGTTCAGGGCGAGGTAGATGAGGTCGTCGCGCAGGTTCACCCGGGTGCCGTCGACGTGGATGATCGCGTTGTCCGGGTCGACGCGGCGGCCCAGCTCGGTGACGACCTCGCCGTCCACCTCGACCCGGCCGGCGACGATCAGGTCCTCCGCCGCGCGCCGGGAGGCGACCCCGGCCTGCGACAGCACCTTCTGCAGCCGGACGCCGTCGGGGTGTTCACTGGATGTCATCGATGGTGTCCACTTCGGGTAGCAACGGAGCGATCGGCGGCAGGTCGTTCAGTGACGACAGCCCCAGTCGCTCCAGGAACAGCTCGGTCGTCACGTACAGCGTGCCGGTCGTCTCGGGATCGGTCCCCATCTCTTCGATGAGGCCGCGCGCGAGCAGCGTCCGGATCACGCCGTCCACGTTCACGCCGCGCACCGCGGCAACCCGCGCGCGGGTCACCGGCTGCCGGTACGCGATCACGGCGAGGCTCTCCAGCGCGGCCCGGGTCAGCTTCGACCGCTGGCCGTCCAGCAGGAGCTTCTCCACGAACGGGGCATAGACGTCCCTAGTGTAGAACCGCCAGCCTTCGCCGACGCGCCGCAGGTCGATCCCGGACGTCCGGTCGGTGAACTTCTGCGCCATGGTCCGCAGGGCGACGACGATCCGCGCCTTGGGCTGGCCGAGGGTATCGGCGAGAAGCTCTTCGCTGGCCGGCGAGTCGACGATGAGGAGAAGCGCCTCGAGGGCGGCTTCGAGGTCCTCGTCGGAGGTGACGTCCGGCATGGCGTCGGCGTCACCGGCGGCGACGAGGTCGGATTCCGGATCGGCCGGATCGGGCTCGGCGGCCGCTTCGGTCTCGGCGGACGCGGGCTCGCCCGGTTCAGCGGCAGCTTCGGCCTCGGCAGGCGACTCCCCGGCAGGCGCTTCCTCGTGCGGCGCTTCCTCATCGGCGCCCTCCGCGACCAGCGGCTCCACCGGCTCGCCGTCCTCGGTCACCGGCTCGCCGGACAACGCCTCGTCGAGCGCGAGCTCGGCCGCGGCCTGTTCGGGTTCTTCGGCCGCCGGTGGCTGTGGGGCCTCGGCCTGCTCGTTGTTCTCCGGGCTCACCCGTACTCCTCTTCGTCTCCGAACGCGCGGTCCAGCTCGGCCGCCGCGGAGGCTTCTTCCTTCGAGCCGCCCGTCCAGCGGACGTGCAGCTCGGCCAGGGCCTCGCTCTGCTCGAACTGGACCGTCGCCTCGCGGTAGAGCTCCAGCAGCGCCAGGAAGCGCGCCACGATCTCCACCGTGTGGTCGCAGTCGTCGACCAGCTCGCCGAACGTCGCCTGCCCGCGTTCGGCCAGCATCACCCGCAGGATCGCCGCGTGCTCGCGCACCGAGATGCGGCCCATGTGGATGTGGGCGATCGACACCGTCGGCGGCGGCTTCGGGCGGAACACCGCCACCGCGATGTCGGCGAACTTCTGCGGCGTCACGCCCAGCATCACCTCGGGCAGCAGCCCGACGAACCGCTCCTCCAGGGCCACCGACCGCGGGTACCGCCGCAGCGCGCCCTGTTCCAGCTCGCCGAACAGCGCCGCTACCTGCTTGTAGGCCCGGTATTGCAGCACCCGAGCGAACAGCAGGTCGCGGGCCTCCAGCAGCGCCAGGTCGTCCTCGCTCTCGACCTCGGCCGCGGGCAGCAGCCGCGCCGCCTTCAGGTCCAGCAGCGTGGCCGCGATGACCAGGAACTCCGTGGTCTCGTCGAGGTTCCAGTCGGTCCCCAGCGCGCGTGTGTACGCGATGAAGTCGTCGGTGACCTGGTGCAGCGCCACTTCGGTGACGTCGAGCTGGTGCTGCGAGATCAGCTGCAGCAGCAGGTCGAACGGTCCCTCGAAGTTGGCCAGCCGCACCTTGAACTTCGACGTGCTCAGCTCTTCGGTGTTGACGCCTTCGGGGATCATCCCGCCGTGCACGGTCTGGTGCTCTTCGGGGACCTCCGGAGCCGGTTCCGGCTCGTCCATCAGCCCTCGGTTTCGCCGCCGTCTGATCCGACCACCCGCAGCCGCTGGACCAGCACCGATTCGTCGCCGTTCTGGTCGAAGTCGGCCAGCAGCACCGCCACGGCCTCGCGGACCAGCCGGCCGCGGTCGACGACCAGGTCGTGCTTCGCGCGCAGCGTCAGGCGGGCCTGCTCCATGGCCACCAGCTCGTCCCCGGAGACGTACACGGTGATCTTCGCGTCGTGCTTGGTCCGGCCGGAGCCGTGCGGGGCCGCGCTGCGGGCGAGCTGGTCGGCCCGGCCGTTCCCCGAAGGCTTTGGCTGGGGCTTCTCGACGGGCTCGGGGGGTGCCTGGGCAGGGGGGAGATCGAGGGCGGGACTGGAGGTGATCCTGAAGAGTTCCGACGCTCCGGGCAGGGAGGCGCGCCTGCTCACCGAGCGATCACCTCGCGGGCCAGCTGGCGGTACGCCGCCGCGCCGGCCGACTTGGGCGCCCAGGTCGTGATCGGCTCACCCGCGACCGTCGTCTCGGGGAACCGCACGGTGCGGTTGATGACCGTGTCGAACACGGTCTCGCCGAATGCCTCCACCACGCGAGCCATGACCTCCTTCGAATGCAGGGTTCTCGGGTCGTACATGGTGGCGAGAATCCCGACGATGTCCAGTTTGGGGTTGAGGCGTTCCTGCACCTTCTCGATGGTGTCGATCAGGAGGGCGACGCCTCGCAGACTGAAGAACTCGCACTCCAGCGGGATGATCACGCCGTCCGCGGCGGTCAGCGCGTTCACCGTGAGCAGGCCGAGCGAGGGCTGGCAGTCGACAAGAACATAGTCGTAGTCGTTCATGACCGGACGAAGGACCCGTAACAACGTGTGCTCGCGCCCTACCTCGGCGACGAGCTGGACCTCCGCCGCGGACAGGTCGATGTTGCTCGGTAGCAGGTCAACGCCGTCGACCCGGGTTTTCATCAGCACGTCGGTCGCGCTGACCGAGCGCTCCATGATGGCGTTGTAGACCGTCTGGTCCAGCTCGTGCGGCTGGATGCCGAGGCCGACGGCGAGCGCGCCCTGCGGGTCGAAGTCGACGAGCAGCACCTTGCGCCCGTACTCGGCGAGGGCGGCACCCAGGTTGATTGTCGACGTCGTCTTGCCGACGCCGCCCTTCTGGTTGCACATCGCCATGATCTTGGCCGGGCCGTGCTTGTCCAGCGGCGCCGGATCGGGGTGCTCGCGGATCGGGCGGCCGGTCGGCCCGATGCCCTCGAGCTTGACCTTCTTGCCGTTGCGCTCGGCGGAATCGTCGCCGTCGTGGTCGGTGGGCGTCGCGATGGTGACCTGGCTGAGGTTCGCCGCCGCCGACCCGGCGGACTCGGCCGGGACGGCCGGCTGGTTCGGTGTCGACATGGCGCGAAAGCTCCTTGTTCGTCAGCGTCCGCCGCAGCCTATGCGCGGAGTCGGAGCCCCGGCAAAGCAACGCGCCGGACTCGACGGGGCAATGTCACTCGACCGTCGGTGCAGGCTACGAAGGCTGTTGCCGCTCTATAGGGCCGTCTAGCCCAGTGCCCGCGGGTGCGCGGTCGCGTACACCTCGCGCAGGGTGTTGACCGTGACCAGCGTGTACACCTGGGTCGTCGTCACCGACGCGTGGCCGAGGAGTTCCTGGACGACGCGGACGTCCGCGCCGCCCTCGAGCAGGTGCGTGGCGAAGGAGTGGCGGAGCGTGTGCGGCGAAACCGCGGCCTTGATGCCCGCCCGCTCGGCGGTGTCCTTGAGGACCTGCCACGCGCTCTGCCGCGACAGCCGGCTGCCGCGGGCGTTGAGGAACAGTGCCGCCGTGCCCCGGCCGTGCGCGGCGAGCGCCGGCCGGGCGCGGACGGTGTAGGCGTGCAGCGCGGCGAGCGCGGGACGGCCGATCGGCACCAGCCGCTGCTTGCCGCCCTTGCCGTCGAGCAGCACGGTGCGCTCGGCGGCGTCCACGTCGTCGAGGTCGAGGCCGACCGCCTCGGAAATCCGGGCTCCGGTGGAGTAGAGGACTTCGAGCAGCGCGCGGTCGCGCAGCGGGCGCTCGCCGTCGGGCGGCGGGGTCTCGAGCAGCCGCAGCACGTCGTCGACCGGCAACGCCTTGGGCAGCCGCTTCGCCGGCGTCGGCGGCCGGACCTCGCGGGCCGGGTTGTGCTCGGTGAGTCCTTCGGCGTGCGCGAACTTGTGCAGGCCCCGCACCGCGACCAGGGCCCGGGCGGCCGACGACGCGGCCAGGGGCTGGTGCTCGTCGTCGCCTTCGCGCAACGCGGCGCCGAAGGCCGTGACGTGGGCGGAGGTGACGTCGGCGATCTTCGCGACGCCCAGTCCGTCCAGGTGCGCGGCGTACCGGCGCAGGTCACGGGCGTAGCTGTCCAGGGTGTTGCGCGCGGTCCCGCGTTCGACGACCAGGTGGTCGAGGTACGCGGCGATCACGCCGTCGGTGCTGCCCGCGGCTGCCACGCCGTCACCTTAGGCCGCCGGGCGCTCGTGACCCGGCAGAAACCCCGTTCGGTTACCTTGGATCCATGGGGTCCGAGGAGCTGCGCATCGGCACCGCCGAGCGTGAGGAAGCAGCGAGACTGCTCGCCGATCACTTCGGCATGGGCCGCATCACGCCGGACGAGTACGAGACGCGCGTGACCGACGCCTACGCGGCGACGACCCTGGGCGAGCTGCGGCCGCTGTTCCGCGACCTGCCGCACCCGCACCCCGGCTTCTTCGGGCCGCCACCGGGCCCCATGCCGATGCCGACGCAGCAGGTGTACGCGCCGCCGCCCTCGATGCCCATGGCGATGCCCTACGGGCCGCCGCCCGTCGTGTACTCGCACCGGTCGAAGACGGTGGCCGGGGTGCTGCAGATCGTGCTGCCCTTCGGCGTCGGCCGGTTCTACACCGGCCAGACCGGCCTGGGCATCGCCCAGCTCTTCGCCACCTTCTGCACCGGCGTCGGCGTGTTCTGGCCGATCATCGACGGCATCGTGCTGCTGGTCAACGGCGGCACGGACGCCGAAGGCCGCCGGCTGCGCCCCTGACATGCCGCGAATGACTCATTCGGGACGCGGGAGCGCCGTAGGCCCGCAGGTACGTTGCAGGGTCCCCACCGCGCAACGCGGTCTCGTTGAA
>NZ_JBSFNC010000158.1:0-20349 GCF_053586895.1 Amycolatopsis sp. NPDC003731
GACAGTTTCGGGCCGGCAGCCGCCCGGGCCGGCCGGTTGTCCACTAGTTGGCGCGCTCGCGGGCGGCCACGACGACGTGCGCCAGCTGCTCGGTGCTCGCCCCGGAGGCGAGCAGGTCGAGCAGCCGGCGCAGGGCGTCCGAGGGTGCGGTCACGGCCGTCATGCTAGGGCGAAACGACCGCCTTCTCCGCCTCGACGTCGTCGTGCAGCGACTCACCACGGGTTTCGCGGGCGGACAGCAGCGCGATCACCGTGATCAAGCACATCGCCGCGACGTACAGCGACACCGGCACCGTGCTGCCCCAGGCGGAGAAGAGCGCGACGGCGATCAGCGGGGCGACGGCCCCGGCGGCGATCGACGACAGCTGCCCGCCGACCGACAGGCCGGTGTAGCGCACCCGCGTCGGGAACTGCTCGGCGAAGAACGCGGCCTGCGGGCCGTACATCGCGCCGTGCAGCACCAGCCCGACGGTCGCGGCCAGCACGATCACCGCCGACGACTTCGTGTCCAGCAGCGCGAAGAACGCGAAGCCCCACACGGCCATCCCGATCGCGCCGAACAGGTAGACCGGACGGCGGCCGACCCGGTCGGACAGCGCACCCCACACCGGGATCGTCACGAAGTGCACCGCCGACCCGATGAGCACCGCGGTCAGGCCGACGCCCTTCGGCAGGTGCAGCCCGGTCGTGACGTACACCAGGATGAAGGCGGTGATCACGTAGTAGGAGACGTTCTCGGCCATCCGCGCGCCGATCGTGATCAGCACCTGCCGCCAGCTCTTGCGGAAGACGTCGACGACCGGGACGTGCTTTTCGGCGCGCGCCTCGGCCTGGCGCTGCGCGGCGAGGAACACCGGCGATTCGGCGACGGCCAGCCGGATCCACAGGCCGATCAGCAGCAGCACACCCGAGAGCAGGAAGGGAACCCGCCAGCCCCAGGACAGGAAGGCCGCGTCCGACTGCGTCGCGGACAGGATCGCCAGGACGGCGGTGGCCAGCAGGTTCCCGCCGGGCGCACCGCACTGCGGCCAGCTCGCCCAGAACCCGCGGCGGCGGTCGTCACCGTGCTCGGAGACGATCAGGACGGCCCCACCCCACTCGCCGCCGAGCGCGAAGCCCTGTACCAGCCGCAGCAGTGTGAGCAGCAGGGGCGCCGCGACCCCCGCGGTGGCGTACGTCGGCAGGACCCCCATCAGGCAGGTCGAACCGCCCATCAGCACCAGGCTGACGATCAGGAGCTTCTTCCGGCCGAGCCGGTCGCCGAAGTGGCCGAAGACCAGGCCGCCGATCGGGCGGGCGAGGAAGCCGACGGCGTAGGTCAGGAACGCCAGCAGCGTGCCGGTGAGCGGGTCCGCCGTCGGGAAGAACAGCTTGTTGAAGACGAGGGCGGCGGCCGAGGTGTAGAGGAAGAAGTCGTACCACTCGATGGTGGTGCCGATCAGGCTCGCGCCGACGATCTTGGCGATCGCCGACCGGTGGGGTTGGCTCACTGCGGGCTCCACTTCCTTGTGGTTGTGCGGGTTCCTAGGCGGCGGTCCAGCCGCCGTCGAGCGGGATGGACGCCCCGGTGAGGTGGCCGGCGTGCGGCGAGCACAGCCACACCACCAGGGAAGCGACGTCCTCGGGTTCGATGAGCTTCTTGATCGCGGCCCGCTTGAGCAGCACCTCGGCGACGACGTCCGCACGCGGGATGTCGTGCTCGGCGGCCTGGGCGTCGATCTGCCCGTCGACCAGAGGGGTGCGGACGTACCCGGGGTTCACGCAGTTGCTGGTGACCCCGTGTCCGGCGCCTTCGAGAGCGGCGACCTTCGAGAGCCCTTCGAGCCCGTGCTTGGCGGCGACGTAGGCGGCCTTGTAGGCGGAGGCGCGCAGCCCGTGGACGCTCGACATGTTGACGATCCGGCCCCAGCCCCGGGCGTACATCGCGGGGAGCGTGTGCCGGATGAGCCGGAAGGGGGCGGTGACCATCAGGGCCTGGATCCGCTCGAAGACCTCCGGCGGGAAGTCTTCGAGCGGCGCGACGTGCTGGATCCCGGCGTTGTTGACCAGGACGTCGACTTCGGTGGGGAGCGCCTCGATCGCCGCGGGATCGGTGAGATCGGCGACGTGCGCCCAGCCGCCGACCTCGGCCGCCGCCGCCTCGGCACCCCGCTCGTCGATGTCGACGACGTGCACCTTGGCCCCGGCCGCGGCGAGGGCGCGGACGCAGGCGAGGCCGATACCGCCGGCACCGCCGGTGACGAGGGCGGTGCGCCCGTCCAGATCGCTGGTCATGGACGGGAACGGTAAGCGTGACGCCGGTCGCTGACCATGTGGACGGCAACCACACCTCGGCAAGATCCAGTGGCGCGAGCCCACATGGACCGGCTCAGGAGCGGTCGGCCAGGATCGCGAGGTAGTGCACGTTGGTCATGATCCCGAGAACGTTGCCGAACGGATCGACGACCGACGCCGTCACGAACCCGGGCCCGCGTTCGATGATCGGTTCGTACTCCTTCGCCCCCAGCTCCAGCAGCCGCGCGAACGTCGCTTCCAGGTCATCGACGTGCCAGCGCACGATCTCCCCGCCCGGCTCGGTGTGCGTGAAGGGGGCGTACTTGCGGTCGATGATGCCGAGTTCGTGCTGGTAGTCGCCAATCCGGAACTCCGAGTACCCGGGAACGTTGAAGTACGGCTCGATCCCCAGGAACTCCGCGTACCAGGCCTTCGCGGCCTCGTGATCCTCGGCGTAGTAGGTGACGGTGGCCATCCCTCGCAGCATGTCCTGCTCCTCTCAAGCGGTTCTGGAGCCAGCATGGCGGTCAAAGTGCTCACCGAGTGAGCGCTTTTGCGGTCGGTGCGACACTGCGTCCATGCGCGCCGACCGCCTCGTGGCCACCCTGCTGCTGATGCAGACCCGTGGCCGCGTCACGGCCGCCGAGCTGGCGGCGGAGCTGGAGATCTCCGTCGCCACCGCGCGCCGCGACCTCGAGGCCCTCTCGGCGGCCGGGGTGCCCGTCTACCCCCAGCCCGGGCGCGGCGGCGGCTGGCAGCTCGTCGGCGGTGCGCGCACCGACCTCTCCGGCCTGAGCGCCCGCGAGGCGCAAGCTCTCTTCCTCCTGGCCGGCCCGGCCGCCGCCGGCGCGCCGGAGGTCAAGTCAGCCCTGCGGAAGCTGATGGGCGCACTGCCCGGCACGTTCCGGGCGGACGCCGAGGCGGCGGCGGACGCGGTCGTCGTCGACCAGGCCGGCTGGGGCGAGCGTCCGAAGGAGCGGCCGCCGATGGTCTCGCTGCTGCGGGACGCCGTCATCGCCCGCCGACGGGTCCGCCTCACCTACGCCGGCCGTGAGAAGTCGGAGCGGCTCGTCGACCCGTGGGGCCTGGTCAATAAGGACGAAGTCTGGTACCTGGTCGCGGGCACGGCGAAGGGCCGCCGGACCTTCCGCGTCGACCGGATCGTCTCCGCCGTGCCGACCGACGAGCCCGCCGATCGCCCGTCGGACCTCGAGCTGACGACGGTGTGGCAGGAGGTCGTCGAGGAGGTGGAGAAGCGCCGTTCCCTGCTCAGCGCGGACGTCGTGCTCGACCGACGGCACTTCGCGGTGCTGCAGGGCCGGTTCGGGCGGCACTGCGAGCTGGTCGCGGAGCTGCCCGGGGACCGCGTCCGGGCGCGGGTCGCCGCGCCGGCGCCGGTGATGATCGCGCAGGAACTGGCGGGGTGGGGCGCACTGGTCGAGGTGGAAGGCCCGGCGTCGGTGCAGGCCGAGCTGGCCCGGCTGGGCGCCGAACTGGTCTCCCGCTACGGAACGTGACAACCCGGCCCACGTCCGTTGAATCACCGGTTGTCGTGTTTGTCCGACCCGCCGCCCAAACGTCCACCGGGCAGCCTAGCCGGGCTCCGAACCCCCGCCGTCGATCACGTCGAACAGCCCGATCGCCACTATGCTTGGTGAACGCCGTTAATCGGTCTACAATGGACACCCGGAGGACACACTCGGAGTGTCCGTTACCCGCCGGTATCTGGCCGTTCGGAGTATCCCTGATCACCCGTTTGCTGCTACTGTGACGCCTCCGTGACCTGAACGTGCGTTCGGTGACACTTCGGTGAGGGCAGACAATGCGTGACGATGTGGTCGAAGCGAGTGCCGTGGTCGGGCACCCGCCGGACGTGGTGTGGCAGATCGTCGGGTCGCCGGAGTGGTACTCGAGGTTCGTGCCGGAGATCAGCTGGTGCGAAATCCAGGAGCCGGCCGCGCGCGGACGCGGCCCGAAGGGCGCGATCCGGATCGTCCCCGCGCGGGGACCGCTGATCGAGACGCAGATGCAGGCCGTCGTCCACCGGCCGGGCGAGCACGTCGTGTGGTGCGGGGTCCCCGACGAGGGCACCTGGGTCTCGCTGGAGCTGAGACCGCTGGCGGGCGGCCGGACCGAGCTGTTCGTGCGGATGATGCTGCCGCCGGCGTACCTGGACCTGGTGTCGTCGATCAAGAAGGACGTCCGCGCCCTTGCCCGTCGCCTCGACCTGCACCTGGCCGGTGAAGCCGACCCGGACACCGACGGCGAGACCAACAAGGCCACCAAGCTGCGCACCACGAGCATCCTGCTGCGGGCCGGCGTGCTCAGCGCCGGGCGGCCGGACAAGCTGGCGCGCCAGCTGAACTCCCTCGCGCAGTGGGGCGCCACGGTCGCGGGCGGCTACCAGGCCGCGGCGGCCCGCGTCCCGGACGAGCCCGCCCTGCACGACGAGCGCAGCTTCCGCACCTTCCGCCAGGTCCAGGAGCGCAGCGACCGGCTCGCCAACGCGCTGAGCGAGCTCGGCGTCGTCGAGCGCGACCGGATCGCGCTGATGTGCCGCAACCACGCCGCGATGATCGAGTCGTTCGTCGCCGCCAGCAAGCTCGGCGCCGACGTCATCCTGCTGAACACCGGCCTGTCCGCCGCCTCGGTCAAGGACGTCCTCGCCGAGCACCGGCCCTCCGCCGTGCTGGCCGACGACGAGTTCGCGCAGACCATCGCGAACGTCCCCGGCGACTTCGCCCGGATCAGCACCTGGCCGGACGCCGACGCCGGCTACCCGACCGTCGACGAGCTGATCCAGGCCGCCCCCGCCGACCGCCCGAAGCCGGTCGAGCGGCCGGGCCGGCTGATCGTCCTCACCTCCGGCACCACGGGGACGCCGAAGGGCGCCCGCCGTCCCACACCGAAGGGGCTGGGCACCGCGGCGGCGATCCTCGACCGGATCCCGCTGCGCTCCGGCGACCGGCTGCTCGTGGCGGCGCCGCTGTTCCACACCTGGGGCCTCGCGGCGATGCAGATCGGCATGGCGCTGCGGGCGTCGCTCGCGCTGACCCGCAAGTTCGACGCCGAGGAGACGTTGCGGACGATCGCCGAGCAGAAGTGCGACGCGCTGTTCGCCGTGCCGATCATGCTGCAGCGGATCCTGGACCTGCCCGAGCGGGTCCGCGCGCGGTACGACCTGTCGTCGCTGCGGATCGTGGCCAGCAGCGGCTCGGCGATGTCCGGGCCGTTCGTCACGCAGTTCATGGACACCTTCGGCGACGTCCTCTACAACTTCTACGGCTCGACCGAGGTGTCCTGGGCCAGCATCGCCGACCCGGCCGACCTGCGCGCGGCGCCGACGACGGCCGGCCGCTGCCCGCTCGGCACCCGGCTGGCGATCCTGGACGAGGACCGCAAGCCGGTGCCCCCGGGCGGCGAAGGCCAGATCTTCGTCGGCAACGACATGCTGTTCGAGGGCTACACGAGCGGGACGGACCCGGCCCGCGCGGCGGACATGATGGCCAGCGGCGACGTCGGCTACCTGGACGCGGCGGGCCGCCTGTTCGTCACCGGCCGCGCCGACGAGATGATCGTCTCGGGCGGCGAGAACGTGTTCCCCCGCCCGGTCGAGGAGGCCCTGGTGGCGCTCCCGGGCGTCCACGACGCGGCGGTGGTCGGCGTCGCGGACGCGGAGTGGGGCCAGCGCCTGGCGGCGTACGTCGTCCCGCGCCGGGGTGCCTCCCTGCACGCGGAAGACATCCGCCAGTACATCCACCAGCGCTTGGCCCGGTTCGCGGTCCCCCGCGACGTGTATTTCGTCCCGGACCTGCCCCGCAACGCGACGGGCAAGATCCTCAAGAGGCTCCTGCACGACGACACCTGGCCGGCGACCAGCGAATACTGATGCCCGAGCACACCCCGGACGGCCGCTACATCCTCGTGAACGGCCGTCGCTGGCGCGCCACGGATCCCGAGATCCCCGACGACGTCCGAGACCGCCTGCAGAAGCACCTGATGGCGGCCCGGCGCGTGCAGGACCGCGCCCGCGTCCAGGCGGCGAAGGTGGCGCTGGGCGAGCGCGGTGAGCCGTGGTGGGAGCAGACGTCCGCCCAGCGCCGGGCGCGGTGGGAGCGCGGGCTGGCCGAGCTGGATCAGCCGACCGGCTGACGCAGCACCGTCCGCAGCCTCGCGGGCTCGACCCGCCGCGGGTCGCCGAGGTACACCTCGTGGTGCAACCCCGTCATCTCGAGCCTTTGCTCCGCAAGGTATTCGTCGTGCAGCCGCGCCAGCAGCGGACCTTCGTCGTCGTAGGACCCCACGTGCAGCGCCTGCGCACACCGCCCCTCGTGCAGCTTCTCCAACCGCACCGGCGCATCGAGCTTCTTCTTGCGCCGCACCGTCTCCCGGGCCTCCTCGACCGCTTCCTCCCCGATCCACGCGGGCTGCGCGATCAGCATCGTCCACTGCCAGGAGTCCTTGGCGCGCACGGTGAACGCGGCGTAGTCCTCCGCCCACCACAGGCCTTCCAACGGCCCCACGACGAAGTCCTCCCCACGCTGCTTCGCCGCCATCTTGACCGTGTACGCGAAGGCGTACAGCGCTTCGACCGCCTTCTTGTAGCTTTCCGCCGTGTTCGGGTTGCCGCGGCCGTCGATCGCGAGGAACCGCTGTTCGGGGACGTCCACCAGCTCCCACCCGGTGTTCTTCGGCGCGTAGAGCTGTTTGAGGTCCTTCTTGATGTCGTACGGCATCAGGTCATTCCTTCCAGCCACCGGGCTTCCGCCTCGAGTTGCGCAATGGAGTAGTCGAAGATCGCCCGGACGAACGGCGGGGCGTGGTCCTGGGCCGCGGCCGCGCGACGCACCTCGGCCAGCCGCTCCCCGACCGCTTCCGCGCGCCGGGCCAGCGCCGCGGCGAGCCGCTCGGGCGGGATGGCCGGGCTGTTCGCCAGGCCGACGAGCACCGGCGGGTGCACCGGCCGCAGCTCGGCGACGGCGGCTTCGGCGGCGGCCGCGCACGCCTTGCGGCCCGCTTCGGTGATCGTGAACGTCTTCTTGGCTTTCGCGTGCGCGCGCTCCCCCGCGACCTCGGCGACCAGGCCGCGGTCGCGAAGTTTGCCCAGGACGTAGTAGATCGAGCTGAAGCCGAGCGCCGTCCAGTCGCGCATGCCGCGTTCGGAGACGACCTCGTCCAGCTCGTAGCCGTGCCTCGGCCGCTCGGCCACCAGGCCCAGCACCGTCAGTTCCGCGTCGGTCAGCACGGCGGTACTCTAGCACTAGAATACTCGCCTTCCGGAAATTGTCGGTGGTGGCTGGCATGCTTCACCTCGTACCGGAAAGCGAGGGCGAACAGTGGGGGGACAGGTGGTGACGGCGGTGCCGTGGACCGCGGAACGCGTGGCCGGGCTGGCGCCGGATCCCGCATCGGAAAAGGCGGGCCGGGCGCTGGCCACGCCAGCGAAGTGGTCGGGCGCGGGCGCGTCCGAAGACGCCGTGTGGGGCTTCTGCCAGGGCAGTGGCAAGAAGCCGTACCAGACGTGCGTCGAGCTCGCCGAGCCCGCGTTCCGGTGTTCCTGTCCCAGCCGGAAGTTCCCGTGCAAGCACGCACTCGGCCTGCTGCTGCTCTGGGCGGCCGGGCGCGTGGACACCGCGGAACCACCCGAGTGGGTGCACACGTGGCTGGCCGAACGCGCCGACCGCGCCAGGCGGGCGGAGAAGCGCGCGGAGTCAGCGGGCCCGAAGGACGAGGAGGCGGCCGCCCGCCGCGCTTCCGACCGGGCGGCTCGCGTCGAAGGCGGTGTCGCGGAACTGAAAGTCTGGCTCACCGACCGGATCGGCGCGGGTTTCGCGGGCTTCGAGCGCAACGGCGGCGAAGAGCTGCGGACGGTCGCGGCCCGGATGGTCGACGCCCAGGCGTCCGGCCTCGCCGGCGGTTTGCGGCGGGCAGCGGCGATCGTCGGGCGCCGCGACTGGCCGGAGGCGCTGCTGGCCGAGCTGTCCCAGTTGTACCTGCTCGCCGACGCGGCCGGCCGCCTGGAATCGCTGCCACCCGCGCTGGCGGAGACGGTCCGCACCCGGCTCGGCTTTTCGGTGGAGACGGCCCGAGTCCTGGAAAGCGGCGAGCGCGTCGCGGACGATTGGCTGATCACCGGCGCGGCGGACGAGGAGAACGACCGCCTGCTCACCCGCCGGACCTGGCTGCGCGGCCTCCGCACGGGCCGGGACGCGCTGGTGCTGTCGTTCGCGCCGCCGGGCCGTCCGCTCGACGCGTCGCTCCCACCAGGACACCGGCTGACCGCGGAACTGGCGTTCTACCCGGGGGCCGCGCCGCTGCGGGCCTTGGTGGCGGAGCGCGGAATCCCGTTGCCGGCCCCCACGGCCGAAGGCGGTTCCATCCCGGACGCCCTGGCGGCGCACGCCCGGGCGATGGCGGCGGACCCGTGGCTGGAGCGCTGGCCGGTGCTGCTGTCGGGCGTCACCCCGGCCGAGCACGCGGGCGGCTGGTGTCTGTCCGAAAAGGACGGAACCGCGCTGCCTCTGGTGCCGTACGCGTTCCCGTGGTCGCTGCTGGCGCTGTCGGCGGGCCGCCCGCTGACCGTGGCGGGCGAGTGGAGCCAAGCCGGCTTGCGGCCGTTGACCTGCTGGCACGAAGGCCGGGCGGTGCGGCTGTGAAACCACTCCGCGAAACTCCGAAAGGCGGTGCACCCGTGAAAGCCTGGGAAGACCTCGTCGGCACCGCTCTCCTCGGCACCCGGCGGCGCACCCTGGACGCCGCCGCTCAGCCGGCCGCCGTCCAGGAAATCGTCGGCGAGCGCGAAGACCCCGCCGAGCAGCTCCTCGCCGCCGCGGCCGTGCTCACCACCTACCGCCGGGCCGGCCGGCAGCCGCTGCGTGACGTGCGGCCGCTGCCCGTGGCGCCCGAAGACGAACGCGCCTTCGTCCCCCCGCTCGCCCGGGACCGGCTCGGCCGCCTCCTCGCCGCCAGCCATCCCGACCTCCTGCTCGAATGGCTCGGCATCGTCGCCGGCACCGATTACCGCGTCCCCCCGGAAAGCCTGCCGCTGCTCGCCGAGGCCGCCCGCACCAAGGCCGCCCTGCGCGGGCCGCTGTGCGCCGTGGCCGGGCCCGTCGGCGCCTGGCTCGGGCAGCGGAACCCCGACTGGAGCTTCCTCGCCGCGCCACCCGAAGAATCCGGCGACGTCTGGCAGTACGGCAGCCTCGCCCAGCGCCGCCGGTGGCTCGCCGCGAAGCTCGCCCAGGAGCCCGACGCGGCCCGCGAAGCCCTCACCGCATCCTGGAAGACCGAGCCCGCCGACGTCCGGGCCGACTTCCTCGGCATCCTCGCCGGGCACGTCCGCGCCGGCGACGAAGCCTTTCTCGGAGCCGCACTCACCGATCGGGCCGCCGCCGTCCGGGAACAGGCCGCCGACCTCCTCGGCCGGCTGCCCGGCACGCGCTACGGCGAGAGCATGGCCGAACGGCTGCGCCCGCTGGTCCACCGCCGGAACCGGGTGCTCACCGTCGCCCTCCCCCAGGGCGAACGCGGCGACGGCACCGTCCGGCTGCGCACCCTCGTCGCGTCCGCTCCGCTCTCCTTCTGGACCGAGTTCGGCCCGCCGGCCGAGGTCGTGCGGATGACCGTCGAGGGCTGTCCGGCCGCCGTGCTGCGGGACTCCTGGGCCACCGCCGCCCTGCGGCAGCGGGACGAGACCTGGGCACAGGCGCTGATCGGCGCCGACCCCGGCGGGCGCACCACCCCGCCGCTGCTCGGCGTGCTGAGCCCGGCGAGCCAGGCCGCCACGATCGGGCACCTCGTCAGCCGGCTGCCCGTCGAATCGTTCGCGCGGCTGGTGCACGAGCTGCCCCGGCCGTGGACGAAGGAGCTCGGCACCGCGCTGCTCGACTGGATCGCCCGCCAGGACGACCACCGGCTGGTCTCGCACGCCGCCGTCGTCATCGCCCGCGCCGTTCCACCTCAGTGCCTGCGCCACCCGCTGGCCACCACCCGCTTGACCATGGACGCCGGGCCCTGGCGCCGGGCGCTCACCGAAACGCTGAACTTCCGCCGCGAAATGTACGAGGAGCTCGCATGACCGCCCCCACCGTCCTCCGGCCGCACGCCGAACAGGACCACGCCGCCGAGCTGGCCGCGCTGGCCGCCGCCGACGACCGGGCCAAGCCGCCGAATTGGAACCTTTCGCCGTGGGCGGTCGTCGAGTACCTGCTCGGCGGCACTCTGCCGGACGGCACCGTGATCACCCCGAAGTACGTCGGCCCGCGGCGGCTGATCGAGGTCGCCGTCGCCACCCTCGCCACCGACCGCGCGTTGCTGCTGCTGGGCGTCCCCGGCACGGCGAAGACGTGGGTGTCCGAGCACCTTTCCGCCGCCATCAGCGGGGATTCGACGCTGCTGGTGCAGGGCACCGCGGGCACGTCCGAGGAGTCGATCCGCTACGGCTGGAACTACGCCCGGCTGATCGCCGAGGGCCCGAGCGCCGCCGCGCTCGTCGAAAGCCCGGTGCTGCGCGCGATGCGGGACGGCAAACTCGCCCGGCTCGAGGAGCTGACGCGCATCCCGGCCGACGTGCAGGACTCGCTGATCACCATCCTCTCCGAGAAGACCCTGCCGATCCCCGAGCTGGGCACCGAGGTCCAGGCCCGGCCGGGCTTCAACCTGATCGCGACGGCGAACAACCGCGACAAGGGCGTCAACGAGCTGTCGAGCGCGCTGCGGCGGCGGTTCAACACGGTCGTCCTGCCCCTGCCGGACAGCGCCGAGGCCGAAGTCGAGATCGTCAGCCGGCGGGTCGCCGAGCTGGGCACCTCGCTGCAGCTGCCCGCCGAAGCCGCCGAGCTGGCCGAGATCCGCCGGGTGGTGACGATCTTCCGCGAGCTGCGCTCGGGCCGCACCGAAGACGGCCGCACGGCGGTGAAGTCGCCGTCCGGCACGCTGTCGACCGCGGAGGCGATCAGCGTGCTCACCGGCGGGCTCGCCCTGGCCGCCCACTTCGGCGACGGCGTCCTGCGCCCGCACGACATCGCGGCGGGCATCCACGGCGCCGTGGTCAAGGACCCGGTGGCCGACCGCGCGATCTGGATCGAATACCTGGAGACCGTGGTCCGCGAACGCGACGGCTGGGCCGACTTCTACCGGGCCGGTCAGGAGCTCTCTTGACGGCCACCCACCTGCTCGGCATCCGCCACCACGGCCCGGGATCCGCCCGGGCCGTGGCGGCGAGGCTCGCCGAACTCGAACCGGACGTCGTCCTCATCGAAGGGCCACCCGAGGCCGATGCTCTGGTCGAGCTCACCGAAGCCCCGGCCATGCAGCCGCCGGTCGCGCTCCTGGCCTACGCGACCGACGACGTCTCGCGCGCCGCGTTCTGGCCGTTCGCCGTGTTCAGCCCGGAATGGCAGGCGCTGACCTACGCCCGTGAGGCCGGGATCCCGGTGCGGTTCTGCGACCTCCCGGCCGCCAACACGTTCGCCGCGCCCCCGGACGAGCACACCGGCCCGCCCGTCGACCCGTTGGCATTGCTGGCTTCGGCCGGCGGCTACGACGACCCGGAACGCTGGTGGGACGACGTCGTCGAATCGCGGCGGGACGCCGAAAGCCCGTTCGAGGTGATCGCCGAGGCGATGAGCGCGGTGCGGGAGGACGAGAAACCCCCGCAGGGCAACGAAGCCCGCCGCGAGGCCTACATGCGCTCGGTGCTGCGCCGCACCCGCAAGGAGGGCTTCGAGAACATCGTCGTCGTCTGCGGTGCCTGGCACGTGCCCGCGCTGGCGGACCCGTTGCCACCGGCATCGCACGACCAGGCCGTCCTCAAAGGACTCCCGAAGCGGAAGGTCGCGTGCACCTGGGTGCCGTGGACGCACGGCCGCCTCGCCACGGCCAGCGGCTACGGGGCCGGTGTCCGGTCGCCGGGCTGGTACCACCACCTGTTCACCACGGCCGACGACGTCACCGCGCGCTGGCTGGCCGGGGTCGCCGCGGTGCTGCGGGAGGAGGACCTGCCCGTCTCGACCGCGCACGTCATCGAGGCGGTCCGGCTCGCCGAAACCCTCGCGACGCTGCGGGGCCGGTCGTCGGCCGGGCTCGCCGAGGTCACCGAAGCCACCCGGTCGGTGCTGTGCGGCGGCGACGAGGTGCAGGTCGAGCTCGTCACCCGGCGGCTGGTGGTCGGCGAACGGCTCGGCGAGGTGCCGGACCGCGTCCCGCAGCCGCCGCTGGCCGCGGACCTGACGGCGACCGCGAAACGCCTACGGCTCAAGAAGGACCCGATCGTCAAGGAACTCGACCTCGACCTGCGGACGCCGGGCGGGCTCGACCGCTCGAAGCTGCTGCACCGGCTGCGGATCCTCGGCATCGAGTGGGGCAGCCGGGAGGCGTCGGCCCGGCGGAACAAGGGCACCTTCCGCGAGACGTGGGCGCTGTGCTGGGAGCCGTCGTTCGAGGTCGACCTGGTCGCGGCCGCGGTGTACGGCACCACCGTGCCGTCGGCGGCCACCGCCGCGGTGCGCGGCACGGTCGAAGGCACGCCACCGCTGGACGAGGTCACTACGGCCGTCGAGAACTGCCTGCTCGCCGACCTGCCGGAGGCGCTGCCCGAGGCGCTCGCGGCGCTGGACGCCCGCGCGGCGGCGGACGCGGACGTCGCCCGGCTGATGTCGGCGCTGCCCGCGCTGGCCAGGGCGACCCGGTACGGCAACGTCCGCGGCACCGACACCGGCGCGTTGCGGGCGGTCGCCGACCGGATGCTGGACCGGATCTGCGCCGGCCTGCCACCGGCCGCCCACGGCATCGACGACGACGCCGCGGCCCGCCTGGCCAAGCTGGTCGACGGCGTGCACGACGCGACCTCCCTGCTCGGCGACGACCCGAAGGAGCGGTGGCTGGCGGCGCTGGCCCGGCTGGCGGAACGGCCGTCGCTGCCCCCACTGCTGGCCGGGCGGCTCACCCGGATCCTGCACGACGCCGGGCTGTTCGACGCGCTCGACATCGAACTGCGGCTGGGCCGCGCGCTGACGCCGGGCGTCACACCGTCGGCGGGCGCGGCCTACGTCGAGGGTTTCTTCGACGGCGGCGCGCTGTTGCTGGTGCACGACGAAGGCCTCCTGCGGGTGATCGACGCCTGGCTGGCGGCGATCCCCGAAGACGTCTTCACCGAGGTGCTTCCGTTGCTGCGCCGCACTTTCGGGGCCTTCAGCGGGCCCGAGAAGCGGGCGATCGGGCAACGCGCGGCCGGGCTCACCGGCGCCGCGCGCACCGTGGCGGTGGCCGACGAACTGGACGAGGACCGGGCCGAGCGCGTGCTGCCGGTCCTGGCGACGCTCTTGGGGGTGGGAGCATGACCGCGGACACCGACCGGGTGCGGCGCTGGCGGCTGGTCCTGGGCGGCGACGGCGCCGGGCCGGGGTCCGGCCTGGAGGACGCTCAGCTGTCCGATGAGGACAGTGGGGTGGACGCGGTGCTGGCCGCCCTCTACGACAAGCCCGACGAGGAGACCACGGGCGGGCCGCGCAGTGCGAACCTGGGTGCGTCGGCGCCACGGGTCGCGCGCTGGCTGGGTGACATCCGGCGCTACTTCCCGAGCTCCGTCGTGCAGGTCATGCAGCGCGACGCGGTCGACCGGCTCGGGCTCACCCGGATGCTGCTGGAGAAGGAGCTGCTGTCGGCGGTCGAGCCGGACGTCCACCTGGTCGGCACGCTGCTGTCGTTGAACGGTGTGCTGCCGGAGGAGACCAAGGAGACGGCGCGCGAGGTGGTCCGCAAGGTCGTCACCGAACTGGAGGAGCGGCTGGCCGAACGCACCCGCGCGGCGATCCGGGGCGCGCTGGACAAGGCGTCGCGCACGCACCGGCCGCGCCCCGGCGACGTCGACTGGGCGCGCACGATCCACGCGAACCTCAAGCACTATTCCCCCGACCTGCGCACGATCGTCCCGGAGAAGCTGATCGGCTTCGGGCGCCGGCAGCAGGCGGTGCAGCGGGACGTGGTCCTGGCCGTCGACCAGTCGGGTTCGATGGCGGAGTCGGTGGTGTACTCGGGGCTGTTCGGCGCGGTGCTGGCGTCGATGCGGGCGTTGAAGACGTCGTTCGTCGCGTTCGACACGGAGGTCGCGGACCTCACCGAGCACCTCGCCGACCCGGTGGACGTCCTGTTCGGCACCCAGCTGGGCGGCGGAACGGACATCAACCGGGCGATCGCGTACTGCCAGGGGCTGGTCGAGCGCCCGGAGCGGACCCTGCTGGTCCTGATCAGCGACCTCTATGAGGGCGGCAACGAAGAGGAGCTGCTGCACCGCATCGCCGAACTGGCCGGCGCGGGGGTCCAGGTGGTGACGCTGCTGGCCCTGTCGGACTCGGGCGCGCCATCGTACGACCACGAGAACGCGGCGGCCCTCGCCGAGCTGGGCATCCCGGCCTTCGCGTGCACCCCGGACCAGTTCCCGGACCTGATGGCCGCCGCCATCCGCGGCGACGACCTCCAGAGCTGGGTGGCCCGCGAGAGCAGCTGAGTTGCGGAATGAAACCGATCAGCCCACGGTTGAACGGGAGGCGGGACGGCAGTTCCCGCAGGAAGGACGGCTCGCCATGAAGGTCCGCAGCTCGATCCGTTCGCTCGCCCGCCAGCCGGGCGCCCAGGTCATCCGCCGGGGCACCAAGCTGCTGGTGATCAACAAGGCCAACCCCCGCTCGAAGGCCCGCCAAGGCTGACGCGGCACCTCAAAGGCCCCGGAACCACCTCGGTTCCGGGGCCTCACTCGTGCGCCAAAGGTCAACACGCGTGATCAAAGGGTCGACACGCGTGATCAAAGGGTCAACACGCGTGATCAAGAGGTCGACACGCGTGATCAAGCGGCCATCGCCGTGTCGACCCTCCAATCACGTGAGTTGACCCTCCAATCACGTGAGTTGACCCTCCGATCACGCGTGGTGCTCCTTGGCGCACCGTGATCAAGCCGGGCCGGCGAGGCCGATGAGGTTGCCCTCGGGGTCGGTGAAGTGGGCGACCACCAGATCCCGCCCCGGTGCTCGGTCCGGGCCCATCCGGCGGGTGCCACCGAGGCGTTCGGCTTCCTCCAGCGCCGCCGCGACGTCGGGGACGCCCACGTAGAACACCACATGACTCTCGTAGGCCGCGCCGCCGCCGACGCCGCCCGGGATGCCGTCCGTCTCCACGAACCCGTAGGCGCCCGATTCCGACACCTCCTCCGAGACCGGCCCGGATGTGTCGAACTCCCAGCCGAACAGCCGGCCGTAGTACCCGCGCAGCCGCGCAGGGTCGGTTCCGATGATCTCGAAGTGCACGACTGGCCGGCCCATGACCGTTCCTTTCCGTCGACTTCCGGACCGTCCGACCGTACGCCCATCAAGTTGTTAAAAACAACCACAACGTTGTACATTGAAACCATGCCGACGAGCCGCAGCTACGGGGACGCGTGCACGATCGCCCGCGCCCTGGACGTCGTCGGGGAACGCTGGGCCCTGCTCGTGGTGCGCGAGCTGCTTCTCGGTCCGCAGCGGTTCTCCGACGTCCGCCGCGCGCTCCCCGGCGCCAGCTCGAACCTGATCACCGACCGGCTCCGCGAACTCGAGCGCCGCGGCGTCGTGACGCGCCGGCAGCTGCCACCCCCGGCCGCTTCGACGGTCTACGAGCTCACCGGCTGGGGCCGCGAACTGGAGCCGGTCGTCCTCGCGCTGGGCGCGTGGGGCGCGCGAGTCCCGCTCCCCCGGCCCGCTTCACTCGGCGTCACGTCCGTGCTGCTGTTCCTCCGCGAGTCCGCCCACCCGCGCAGCACCGCGTGCTACCGGGTCGAACTGGACGCTCGCGTGTGGACGGTCCGCACCGAGCCGGGCCGGCTGACGATCGAACCGGGCGAGCCCGGCGCCCCGGACGCGACGATCCGGACCGATCCCTCGACGCTGAACGCCCTGCTCGACCGGCCTCACGACCTCGAGAAGGCCATCGCCGAGGGCAAAGTGACGCTCGACGGCGACCGGAACGCGGTCCGCAGGCTGCTGCGCGAGCACGAAAGCTGAGAACGTCAGCCCGCGCGGCCGAACCGCAGCACGCCGTCGTTCACGCGGTTGAACCGCATGTCCGCCAGGTCCAGCAAATAGTTCTGCCGCATCATCCACGGCCGTCGCCCGCCTTGCTTCGGCAAGTCCGGGGCGGCCCGCTTGATGTACCCCGACTGCAGGTCCACGATCGGCCGCGGCCGGCCCGCGTCCGCCGCCGATGCCGCGTCCGGCACGCAGAACGCGAACCCGTGCCGGTCCAGGTACGCCAGCAGGCGGCACACGTACTGCGACGCCAGGTCCGCCCGCAGCGTCCACGAACTGTTCGTGTACCCCACGCACCACGCCAGGTTCGGCACCCCGCCGAACATCGTGCCCTTGTACGCCCGCTGCTCCCCCGGCTCGATCGCCCGCCCGTCGACTGTCAAAGCGATCCCGCCGAACGCCACCAGCCGCAGGCCCGTGGCCGTCACGATGACGTCCGCCGGCAACGAGCGCCCCGATTCCAGCGCGACGCCGGACGACGTGAACCGCGCGATCCGGTCCGTCACGATGTCCGCCTGACCGGACCGCAACGCGCGGAACAGGTCGGCGTCCGGCACCAGGCACAGCCGCTGGTCCCACGGGTCGTACGACGGCACGAAGTGCGGGTCCACCGGGATCGACGCCGGCAGCTGCGCCGCCACCCGCTTGCGCAACGCCAGCGACGCCCGGCCCGGCAGGCGCCGCATCAGCTGGAAGAACAGCGTCCCCATCACCACGTTCTTACCGCGGACCACCCGGTGCGCCGGCTTCTCCGGCAGCAGCGCCCGGATCCGGTCGGCCAGCGCGTCGCGCCCGGGACGCGCCACGATGTACGACGGTGAACGCTGCAGCATCGTCACGTGCGAGGCGCGCGACGCCAGCGCCGGGACCAGCGTCACCGCCGTCGCGCCGCTGCCGATCACCACGATCCGCTTGTCCGTGTAGTCCAGCGAATCCGGCCAGTGCTGCGGGTGCACGATCTCGCCGGCGAACTCCGCACGGCCCGGGAAGTCGACGACGTGCCCGGACTCGTACGAGTAGTAACCGCTGCACAGGTACAGGAACCGGCAGGTGAACGTGGCGCCGTGCGCAGTCGTGACCGTCCACCGCGCGTCCGGCGACGACCACGACGCCTGCGTCACCCGGTGCCCGAAGCGGATGTGTTCGGTCACGCCGAAAGCCGCGGCCGTCGAGCGGATGTAGCTCAGGATCGACGGCCCGTCCGCGATCGCTTTCGGGTCCTTCCACGGCCGGAACGGATAACCGAGGGTGAACATGTCCGAATCGGACCGGATGCCCGGATACCGGAAGAGGTCCCAGGTTCCGCCGATCGTGTCACGCGCTTCGAGCACCGCGTACGTCTTGCCCGGCAGCCGCTCCTGCAGCCGGCAGGCCGCGCCGACGCCGGACAGGCCGGCGCCCACGATCAGGACGTCCACGTGCTCGGCGGTGCTCATGCCCGGCAGCCTAACCGAGGTGGGGACCCCGCCGGACCGGGTCGGGGCACCGGCCCGGCGGGGAAGCCTGCTTACACCAGGACGACCTTGGTCGCGCCGAACGTGCCCTTCAGCGGCACCTCCACGGCCCGGCCGCGCACCGTGATCGTGACGCTGTCCTGCAGCTGCGTCGGATCCGACACCGCGAGCTGCGTCCGCGCGCCGCACCGCCCGATCGCCACCGACGCCGGGCCCGACACGCTGACGTCGCCGACCGAGCCCGCCGCGAAGAAGTTCGCCAGCACTGTGCCGCCGGTCACGCGGATCGCCTGCACCACCGGGGTGTTCGCCAGCACGCGCCACGCCCAGGACGCCGTGAGCGTGTCGATCACCGAAGCGCCCGGCAGCACCGCGTACGCGTACTTCGCGTCCGTCGGCTTGACGCCGTGCTCGAGGACCAGCTTCTGGTAGCGGCGGGTGTTCGGCGTCGTCGTGCCCTTGGTGTTGGCGCCGGTGTCGATGTCGCGCCACGCCCCTGTCCGGTCTTCGCGCAGCGCCGTCACCGAAGCGTCGTCCAGGAGCAGGTACCCGCCGACGTTCTCCAGGTGCACCCAACGCGGCTTTCGCAGTGCGGAGGCTTTCCCCAGGTCGGTCGGAAGGCGCCGGCCGTCGGCCAGCAGCGTCCCGCGGCCGCCCTCGCCGAGGTTGCGGTTCTCGATCGTCGTGCGGACCGCGTAGCCGGACGTGCTGGTGATGCCGGCGCCGAGGCAGACGATCCCGTCCGGGGTGAAGAACCACGACTTCTTCGCGACCAGCGAGCCGTCCCAGTTCTTGAAGTCGAACGCGCTCGTGCCGTGCCGCGCGTCCCAGCGGACGCCGCCGGTGTGCGCGTTCGGGCCCACCGGCACGCCGCCGAACTTGGGGTCGACCGGGCCGTCGTGCTCGGTCGTACCGGGCAGCAGCAGCGGGTCGACCGTCGGCCAGTAGGCGTCGGTGTAGTGGCCTTTGGCGTTCGGCAGGAACGTGTACAGCACGCCGTCGCCGACGTGGTAGCCCTTGAGGTTCTGGCCGTTGATGGCTTCGTAGCGCGAAATCCGCGTCGAGCTGACGCCCAGCGAGGCCGACCAGCCGTCGGTGATGTGGATCAGCCGGTCCTGCTGGCCGAAGACCCGGTGCGTCGCCTCGATGCGCGCCGGGCGCACCCCCGACGCGAGCATGTCCTGCGCGAACTCGATGCCCGGCGTCGCCACCAGGTCCGGGCCGGGCGCGAACCGCTCGGGGTCCGGGATCTTCAGGAAGGGCGCGAACGTGCCTTCCTTGAGCCACTTCGCGGCCAGCGCGTTGAGGTCGGTCTTGGTCTTGCCCGAGGCCGTCCGGGCCAGCACCAGCGTCGCGACGGTGAGCTGGTGGCCGATGTCGTGGCCGGTCTCCCCTTGGCGTGACAGCATCCGGCCGCGCACCGGTTCCATCAGCGCGCCCGCGTAGACGAAGGGGGCGAACTGTCCGCGACGAGCGCGTAGATCTTGTCCTTCAGCGGCTGCGGGAGCGCGTACTCGGTGCCCTGGGTGACGTGGATGGCGCCGGCGAGCGCGGTCAGCAGCACGATGCCGTAGTGGCCGGGGTACGGGATGGTGTCGTGCTGGATGAACGAGCCGTCGACGTGGAAGCCGTCGCCGGCCGCGCGGTCCAGCTTCGCGACGACGCTCGCCGCGCCCCCGCCGGCGACGTCGGTGAGGGCGTCGATGCCGGTCTTGATCCACGCCGTGTCGCCGAGCATGGCGCCCGAAACGATCGAGATGAGCGCTTTGTCGGCACGGTTGGCGCCGGTTTCGATCACCGACGCGTTGTTCGCGCGCAGGTTCGGGTTGCCGACGAACCGCTTGACGGGCTTGAGGTAGCGCGCGAGCTGCTCGGCGGTGAGCTGGTCGGCGACCACCGACAGCGTGTGCAGCAGGTAGTACGGGATGCCGATCTCGTAGGTGTACCAGTTGCCGATCTCGCCGACGTTTTCGTTGTACTGGCTGGCGTAGATGAGTTCCAGCGCGGTCTTGACGCGGTCGAGCACGACCGGGTCACCGGACAGCGCGCCGCCCGGCGTGCCCCAGTCGACGGCGATCGCCCGCAGCCGCGCGTACATCGACGTCGTGTAGTCGCTGCCGGGACCGAGCGGCAGATCCGTCCACAGTGGAGCACCACCGCCGGCGACGGACAGGCTGGCGTTGTAGGCCTTGGCGACCCGGCCGAGGTTGGCCAGTGCCTCGGTCCGTTCGGGCGACGGCCGGTTGATACCGGTCTGCAGCTGCCGGTAGGCGGCGACGATCGGCGCGGTCGCGGCGGGCACGGCGCCGGCCGTTTGTGCGCCGGCCGCGGGTTTCGCCGCGGACGCGGCGAAGGCCGGGCGGGTCAGGAGCACGGTGGAGGCGGCCGCCAGGGCACCACCGCGCAGGGCATTTCTCCGGTTCACGGGCATGGCAATGCCTCCCAGGAAGACATCCTCGGCTTACGGGGGAACGGGGATTCAGTTGTGCGGCGGTGATCGGCCCGGTCGGCGCGACGACGTTCGCCGAAGCGGTGCGGATGGGCTCCGAGGTGTTCCACACACTGCG
>NZ_JBSFNC010000159.1:0-19621 GCF_053586895.1 Amycolatopsis sp. NPDC003731
GATCTACGAAGGCACCAACCAGATCCAGAAGGTCGTGATGGCCCGGGCTCTCCTCAAGGGCTAGATCGACACCGCGGTCAGCGGTCGGGAACCATCCGGGCACGGCCGATCAATCCGGGTGTCACGGTCGCACATCAGTCGGGATAGGCGGTGATGCCGGCAAAGGGACGGTCGGACCCGCGTCCTGTCGATCGGTCGGGGCGAGCCGGCGCCGATATTCGACAGAGAAGGAGGAGCCGGCTTCCTCGACCACGGGTATCAAAGACGACGCTCGAGCAGCATCATCGGAATGAGCCGGTCCGTCCGTGCCTTTCTCGCCGGCGCCAGCACCAGGGCGGTCGAGCCCGAAACCGAGAGTGCTGTGCCGCGCCGGAGACCGCCCGGCACGAGCTTGGCCAGCGCCGGCGCCACCGGCAGGTACCCGGCGGACGCCGACGCATCGAGGTTCGGCTCGTCGAGCTGGGCAGCCGTGCGGACGCCGGGGATCGCCGCGAGCCCGGCGACTGGCTTCCGGCACCGCCACCATGCACCTCCAGCACCACGAACACGCACCCGAGACGCCCACGAGGGAAAGCCGCGAGCGAACCCGAACTCAGTAGGGTGGCCCGGGGGAATCTCACCCCCGGGCTCCCACGGATTCCCGGCGAGACAATCTCTCGTCACCGGGCTCTTGTCATCTTGATCGTTGAGCAGGCGGGACAGCCGCGACCCATGCCCAGTGCGCAAACATCCGGGGATGTCGTACGACAATCCCCGCCAGCACCGGACCGCGGATTCATGCCCGCAAGCGTTTGTATTTCTTTCGGATCCACCGCACCAAGTAGGTGTTGATGCGGGTAAGGAGCCGATGCAGTGCGGAGCGGTAGTAAGCCCCGTAGTATTGCTCACATCCCCGCACGACAGGATTGACCCACCGTGCGAGCTGAGCGAAAGTCAGGGTCGTGCGCGTGTGCAGCCGCCAGGACCGCACGTGCGAACTCAACCTTTTCAGGGCGGCCTTCCTGGCCACGGGCCAGAATGCACTGAACCGCCTGCCTTGACGATCCTTGGCGCAGCGCTGCCGGAAGGTGAACACCAGGAACGTGAAGGCGGTGTGGTCATGAACACCAGGCCGCTTACCGTCCTGACAGTACACGATCCTCGTCTTGCCGGGATGCAACCGTAACCCGACCTGTTCCATCCGGACGCCGACCGCCCGGGCCACGTGCTCGGCCTGAGCCTCACTCGTGCAGTGCACGACCGCGTCGTCGACGTAGCGCTCGAACGGGATGGCCGGGAACGTCCGCGCCATCCACGCATCGAACGCGTAGTGCAGGAACAGATTCGCCAGCACCGGGGAGACCGCCGACCCCTGCGGAGTGCCCCGTTCCCGGGACTGGACCTCCCCGTTCGAGGTCTGGACCGGCGCCTGCAGCCACCGCGTGACATACAGCACCACCCACCGCTGGTCGGTGTGCGACTCCACCGCCTTGACGACCAGGTCCCACGGGACGCTGTCGAAGAACTTCTCGATGTCCAGATCGATCACCCAGTCGCTCTTCCAGCAGCGCTCCCGGCACGCCGCGACCGCGTCCAACGCGGAGCGACGCGGGCGGTAGCCATAGGAGTCCGGATGGAAGGCCGGTTCAGCTGCCCTCTCCAGTCTCCGCGCCACCACCGTCTGCGCCACCCGGTCAGCCACGGTCGGCACGCCCAGCACCCGAGTACCGGCGCCGTGTGCCCTCGGAATCTCGGAGGTCCTCGGGGAGCTACTTGCTGCCGCCGGTGCTGGCGGTGGCCGTTCCCAGACTTCCTTCACTTCCCACTTCGAAATATCGAACGCATTGCCCAACGATTCAGCTCGCCCACCGCGACTCCTCCCGGGAACCCGGACCTCGACCACCCGCCATCAAGACCGCGTCTCCTCACAGGGCCGGCAACGCGACATGGCCGATGAACTGGTCGCGGGCCACGGCCAGGTCATCGCCGCCTACTTCGACGCCGGCACCTCACGCCGCGTCCCATGGCGACAGCGACCGCAGGCTGCCCAGCTCATGACCGCGGCCTCGAGCCCGGAATCCGCGATCGACGCCATCGTGATCGGCGAATACGAACGCGCCTTCACCGGTGTCCAGTTCGCCAGCCTCTACACCTGGTGCACCCGCCACGGTATTCAGCTCTGGCTCCCCAAGACAGGCGGGCCGGTCGATTGGAGCAATCGCGATCATCGGGCACTGGTGTCGCTGCTGGCCACCCAGTCGCAGCGCGAAGTACTCCGTGCTCGACATCGGGTGCTGGCGGCGATGCACAACCAGGCCACCCAGCAAGGCCGCTACCTCGGCGGACGCCCACCCTACGGCTACCGTCTCGTCGACGCCGGCCCGCACCCCAACTCCGCCAGTGCCCGCTGGGGACGGCGGCTGCAACAGCTCGCTCCTGACCCGCGCACCGCGCCGCACGTCACCTGGATCTTCCGCCAACGTCTCGCCGGTCACAGCGTCGCCAGCATTGCCCGGCACCTCAACGAGCGCGGTGTCCCCTGCCCGTCCAGCGCCGATCCAGACCGCAACCGACACCGGACCCGCGGCGCCTGGACACTGCGCACCGTCGCCGTCATCCTGGCGAACCCGCGCTACACCGACCGCCAGATCTGGAACCGCCGCGCCACCGACACCAGCGGCCCAGCCGCAACGCCAGCCCTGTCAGCGAAGGCTGCACATCGTGCGCTCGTCACCGAACAGGACTTCCTCGCCGCGCAGCAGATCCGGGCGGCCTGACCAGCCCACGACGGCCGGACTCGTCGGTTCGCCCTGGCGGGTTTGATCCACTGCGGTGTTTGCGACCGGCGGCTGGACTCGCACTGGAACCACGGCCGTCCGACCTACCGCTGCCGCCACGGCCACACCAGCACCCAACGCGCGAGCTAAGGGTGAGCGAAGACGCTCTACATCCGCGAGGACCATCTCGTCGACGAGATCAACATCCGGCTCGAAGATCAGAGCCATGACGTCCGCACCCAACAAGAGCCTGATCGAGCACGAAGCAATCGCATGGCAGCAGCGCTACGGAACTCGGGACGATTCATCGTCTACGACAGCACCGGATGGCGACTGGCGGTAACTGACTCCACCTAGATAAAGAGCTAAGCGAGCTCTCAAGATCGCGTTCCGCGATCCGTGGGGTAATACTGTGTCCGAGGGCCGAGTTGATCTATAACCCCACCCTGAACTGGAGCACCGACCTGCAGCTTTAGCACTACTGTCGCTGGTGGATTGATCAGTGCGATGACCCCAGGAAGCAGAGTGCCGGAAACCCTGTGTGTCAACTGGAACCCTTCGGCTCAACCCCGAGGCGCTCCTGGCCGCACTGATCGTGCCGCTCACTGATGCCCGAGCCGCGCGCGGCTTCGTGACTGGTCTTTAGCTGCCAGTAGGGCAGCCAACCTGGTTGAGGGAGGCGTCACCGTAGACCTGACTGTAGTGTCCGGGTCCTGTCCAGAGAAGCTCAATTCTGCTCCTACTTGGCCCTCGACGGCTCCGCGTTGGCCGAGTCCCGGCGGCAATTCACCAGTGCATGGTTACAAACGCCCGCGAGACCGATGCACATCAGGAGGTGCTCTTTCACGGACGCCGCGCAAGGAAGTGGCGGGCTTCTTCTCTGCAGAGGGGACTCCAGCGAGCAAGGTCACGAGCAGCGCGCCACCGGATGTGCCACGGCAGGGTGCTGTCCCCAACGATGCCGCGGGCGACGAGGGCGGCTTCGCCGGCCGTGTCACGCCGGAGTCCCACCATCGCTTGGGCGGCAAGCCGGCGGACGGCGGCGGGCTGATCGTGGTGCAGCGCGATTACCCGCAGCGTCGCGACTGCCTCGTCGCAGTGCGACCGGGTGAAGGAACCCAGCACGGAGCACGCGCGGATGCGCCAGGCCGACTTCGTGGCCGTGGCGACCGCGATCGTCCGGAGCGTGTCGGCGGCGGTCGGGAGAAACCGAGGATGGATACCGGTCAAAGACTTCGCGGCCGCGGCACGAACCGGCACGGGACCGTCCGGGTCGTTCATGATCGCGGAGAGGTGGGTCGTCGCTTCGGCACGGAACGGGCCGCCGAGCCGGGCAAGCGTCCTTGCCGCCTGCTGCCGTGCCGCCGGTGGGACGCCCGGGCAGCCAGCGAGCTCGCCGAGGATCGACGCCAGGGCGGTGCGGTCGCCCGCGTGCCAGCTCAGCAACGTGGCCGTGGCCGACCGGCGGTGGTGGGCAGGGGCGAGCCGGTCCTGCGCCAGGGCGGTCAGGGTGCCGACGGCTTCGTTACCCGCCTGCCATCCCACGGTGGCTGCGGCGCGGACCCGGTCGCGGTGGCTGGTACGGGGATCGGCGATGGCGTCCATGAGGAAATCCCGGGCGAGTCCGTCCACGTCACCCGAGGTGAGGGAGAAGAGAGCCATTGCGAAGCGGTACCGGGAGTGTCGTGTCTCGTCTGAGACGATCCCCTCCGCCCACGCCGCGGCATACCAGCGCTGGCGGCTGTCGATGCGGCTCAGGCCACGCAATGCGTGGACGACGACGTTCGCCGAGGCGGCGGGGTCTTCCACGACTGCGTGGAGCGCGGCGATGGCCTCCCGGCGGTACTCGGGCCCGAATTCGGCCAGCAGGACCAAGGAATCGAGTCTCTCGTCGGTATCGAATTCGGGACCGCGAGAAACCTCCCGCAGCATGGCGATCTTCTCATCGCACAATGGCGCCCGGGCCGGATGAACGTGAATCGACCTGATGACCTTGTTTTGTGCGTCCACCAGGTGATCGCTCACTAGTTCTCGTTCCAGCTCGAGTGCGGTGACCTGCGCCGGGTACCCGAGGTCCCTCATCTGGCGGATAGCCTGCTCTCGCTCGCTACCCGAGGCTGTCGGGTCGCAAGCCACCGCAACGACAACCTGGACCCGGTGCCCGGGACTCAGTGCCTTCAGTTCGGTCAGCAGGTTCACCAAGTCGAGCCGGTCTTGCGCAGTCGCCAGTGGTGAGGCCAGCATCGCCACGAGCGTCTCCGTAACGATGGCCCGGGATTCGGTGTTCAAGCGGACAAGCTGCCGGGCGGCGAGGCAACGCTCCGCCGTGCTGGCCGCTTCGTCGGAGAGGACGGCGGAGAAGCAGGTCAGCGCGGCTGCCAAGCAGTCATGATCGGCCCTGGCCAGCTGCCACTGCACGTCGAGCCGATCCCGTGTCGGAAGTCCAGGCTCGTCAAGCATTGCACGCAACGCCGCGACAGCGAGCTCGCGCCGTTCGGGCCCCAACATGGCCAGGATTCCGGCGAACTCCGCCCGGGCACCGGCCTGAATCGTTCGCCGGCTCAAGAGGCTGTTCAGCAAGTCGACGGTGTCTTCCTCGTATGCTCCCCCCAGCCTTGCCATGGCTTTTGCGGCACGGGTCCGAACCCAGGTGCCGGCCATCGGATCGGTGAGCACGGCACGCAACGCGGAAACGGCGGCGAGGCGATGCTCCGGATCGATCCGGATGAGCGTGCCGGCCGCTTCTCCCCGAATCTGGGAATCGGCATCGGGATCCGAGAGAACTGCCACGAGGGTAACCACAGCCCCTTGCCGGCATTCCTCACCAAGCTCGACCAACGCAAGGCACGCGGCCCACCTCCGGTCGAAAGGGGCTTCATGATCCGCGAGAATCCTGAACACCGCATCGGCCGCGCGGACCGCGAAGGAAGAGCCGAGCAGCGCGACCGCTCTCGCGATGATCTCATAGAAGAACTGGTGCGGGGGCGGGCCATCGAGCACTTCCAGGAGGCAGGTGGCCGCGAGCTGCGCGTACTCGGACCCCAGCTCGGCCAGATACCTGGCCGCACTGGTACGGGTGTTCCACCCGCACGTGCTGTCCTTCAGAAGCGCGGTCCAGGCTGCCGCTGCCTCGGCCCAGTGAGCCGGGCTTAGGCGAGACAAGGAGCGCGCTGCCATCGACTGCCACGATCCCGAAGCAGCTGGAACCCGGAGCACGGACCGGACGATTTCGACCGCCGGAGCCCGGAACACGGTGTTCAGATCCGCGAGCATCACCGCGGCTCTGGACCGGTCGTCGTCGCGCTGCGACGCATCGGTGGCGAACACGCCGAGCACCGCTGCCACTTCTTCGTGGAATTCCGTGCCGAGTACGATCAGCTCACGAGCAGCTGCCAGCCGTTCTCCGGCATCGGCCGTCCGATCGCCCAGCATGCGCCGCAGCAGCACGACGGCTTCATCGCGATAGCGTGGGCCGAGACTCGCGAGCTTGCCCGCCGCGTCACTGTTCTCCCAATCCAAAGCGAGCGGGTCGACGGCGATCAGGCGGAGTTCCTGGGCGGCCTCCTCGTGGTACTCCACACCGAGGTCGGCGAGTTCTTTCGCCACCCACAGCCGGGGGGTGACGTCGAGTCCCCGATCCGCGAGAACCAGGCGCAGCTGCGCGGCGGCTATCTCTCGGCGGCGGGGATCGGTCTTCGCCAGCTGCGCCGCGATGTCCCACCGTTCCGACGGTTCTAGACACGGTTCTGCTAAGAGACCCTGAAGGTACCGGCTTGCTTCCCCGACGTATTCCGAGCCGAGCTCGGCGAACGCACCCGCCAGCCGGGCACGGGTAGAAACGGGCTGAGTACCGTCCCGAAGCAGTTCGTCCAGCAACTCGGCCGCTTCGTCGAGGTGGACGGAACGCAGATCACCCAAGGCAAGTACCGCGTTGATGCGCGAATAGGACGAGAGAGTGCCGTCACGGGCGAGCCGGTGGAACACCGCCACGACCTGCTCGTGGAACTCGGTACTGACTTCGGCCAATGCGATCGCAGCCTCCACCTGCCGATCGCCCGGCACACACGGGTCGTCGAGGGTTTCGCGCAGGACTCTCACCACACTGGGCCGATGGCCGGGTCCCAGTTCGGCCAATGCCACCGCGGCAGCGCGCAGCGCGGCAGCCGACGCACTGGGATCTTCTAGCACGGTCCGCAGGCCACGGACCGCGAGGTCGTGCTGCTCCGGGCCGGACTTGGCGAGCGCCTCGGCCGCTGCCAGCCGGTCGGTCAACGTGAGCTCGACGTCGTCCATGGCAGTCCGCAGGAGCTCGATCGCCGCACCGTCGGAGTCGGCGCGCAACCGGGTGGACAGTGCCGTCGCGGCCTCGATGCGTGAGCTCCAGGGAGCGCCCGTCTCCAGCATGAGCCGCCGCAACCAGCCGGCCAGTCGCGGGTGGTGGGTGGCGTGCGTAGCCTGGCGGAAGATCCCGGTACCGCTGGTCGTCATGGCCCAGGCACCGGCCGTGTCGAGGAACGCGTCGAGCACCGCGGGGCTGGCCGGTGCGTGCTGCGACAGCAGTTCGGCCGCGATGAGCTGGAAACCCGACGAATTGTGGTGTAGCCAGGAGATCAGGATGTCCGCCTGCCCGCGACGCAAGTGAGTGTAGTGCAGCAGCACCGCGGTGGCGTGCTTCCTGGCCTGGCCGTACTGCGTCGCGTGGATGGCCCGGGCCCAGGTGGGGTTCTCCGCGTCGAAGGGCACGGACAGCAGCCTGGCTTCCGCGGCGGCGGCCAGGTGATCGGCGAAACTGTGGTGCAGGAACTGGAGATCGTCACCACGGACGACGAGCGGCCCGCAGGTCCGGAGGATCGCGGTCAGGTCGTCCCGCCACGTCGCTGGCCGCTGCTGGGGGTCCGTGTGGTCCAGGATCCAGGCCCGCGCCGCCGCGACCAGTGAGACATCGGCGTGGAACCGGACGGCGCCCAGGTGCTCGAGCAGGCTCTGCCGCTCCCGCCGGACGAGCTGGGCAAAGTCGCCGCCGTCGGCGGGCTGCCCGCGTGCGAACGCGAGGTACTCGAGGTACTGCTGGTAGAGGTCGTAGCGGTTGTCCGGCAGCGGCCGCTCGCCGTACTGCTCGAAGATGATGGCCGCGATCGTGACCAGGAGCGGTATCCGAACCAGTTCGTCGAGATGTGCGTGCCGGATCTGGTGGAGGAACCGCTGCCCGGAGTCCGCTGCCTCGCCGAACCAGTGGGCGGCGAACCGCCGCACCGTTTCGTCGTCGAACGGCTGGAGCTCGTAGCGGGCGGCGTTCCGGTGCAGAGGTGCGAGACCGCCGCCTTCCAGCGGGCGGCTGGTCACCAGGAGCCGGTACGGGCACTCCGGGCCGCCGGTGGTCCATCCCGACAGGGTGCGGACGAAGCGGGCACGCAACTCGGGGTCGGCTATTTCGTCGACCGCGTCGACGAGCAGCAGCCACCGGCATCCGGAGATCCGCTCGGCGAGCATGGCGGGTCCGACGGCCGCGGTCAGCATCGACCCGTATTCGGCGGCCACCGCGGCGGCCAGCGCCGCCGGCAGCGGCAGGTCCAGGCGGGCGGCCACCATCCGGGCCGGCACGCGCAACGGGATAACGGGCTCGTCGAGGGGTGGTTCGCCGGCCGTCACCGTCTCGACGTCCTCGTCCCACCCGACCCAGACCCGGGCGATGTCCGCGGCGAGGCGCAGGGTCAGCGTGGACTTGCCTTGCCCGGGTCCGCCGGTCACGAGCAGGTGTTCGCTCCCGTCGAGTGCCTCGCGCACTGCTAGGGAGGGCGCCCGCATCGCCCTTCGCGGCACCGGGGGCCAAGGCCGGGCGTCCCCGCCGGGCCTGGGTTCGGTGAGCCGATCGTGATCGGCGCCCTCGGTGGGCACCGGCCACGCCGAGGTGCTCCTCCTCGCCGGCTGCGGCTCCTCCACTTCGCTGCCCAGTTCCTGCCGGACGTAGACGGTCGCCAACGACGGCTGCCGGGCGCCGGGCAGCCGGTACGGGAACTCCTCACCCACCTGCGCCTGCGCCCGGACCAGGGACAACACCTCGGCCGGCAGGAAGGGAAGACGGTCCCAGCCGGCTGGCGTGCCGGCCTGCCGCCGGAACCGTTCGAGGTTCCGGCGTTGCTGCGCCGCGTCCCGCGCGTCCTGCCACAGGCGTAGCGTCCGCTCGCGTTCCATGCCCAGCGCTTCGATCAGCAGCGCGACCGTCTCGCGTGACGGCAGATACTGGCCGCCGCACACTTCCGAAACCTTGCCGCGGGAGAGGTTGATCCGGCGCCCCAGCCAGTCCTGGCTGACCTTCGCCGTCGCGCGGGCCCGGGACACCTCGGCGGCGAACAACCGCTCCTGAGCCGACGGGACGTTCGGTCCGCCGTTCGAGTCAGCCACGCACTCCTCCCGGAGGTGTCCCCCTGATGTCGCCGATGTTGCCCCGCTCGTTACGGGACATCCCCGGAAGCGGTCACGCTCGAGGGCATGCAACCACGAGAACGTCCGCCTGCCGTCTTCATGTCCTATGCGCACGACACCGACGATCACGTGCGGCTCGTCGTGCGGCTCGCGGCTCACCTCCGGCGCTCCGGTATCGACGTCCGGCTCGACCAGTGGACCGATCGAGGACGGATCGACTGGTCGCTGTGGGTGGACCGGAACCTGCCCACCGCCGACTACGTCCTGGTCGTCGCCTCGCCGGAGTACTTCCGGCGGGCATCGGAGGAACTGACGGACGGCGAGGGCTGGGGCTCGCAGTACGAGGCCGCGATGCTGCGTGATCTGCTCACGGGCCGGCGGGCGCACTGGCACTCTCGCATCCTGCCCGTCCTGCTGCCCGGGCACGGGATCGAAGAGATCCCGCGTTTCTTGCAGCCCCACGCGGCAACCAGGTACCCGGTTTCGTTCAAGCCGGGCGGTACCGAGGACCTCTTGCGAGTGATCACCGGTCACCCGCGCATGGTTCCCCCTCCGTTGGGGCGACCGTGGTCGCCGTACGCGCAGTGTGAGCGGCTTCGACCGTAACCCGCGCCTCCGGGGCTGTCGCCCGCAAGCGGACTGCACCGCCTGAGAGGCTGATCCGCCCGTCCTACCGCAACCGCACACCCCATCCCGGCGAGCCGCTGCTCAAGTCCATCCGCCAGCTCATCGAATCAGTCAACGACACCCTCAAAGGCCAGCTGAACCTGGAACGCGCGAACTTCAACAGCCACGCCAACTTCAACGGCGCGACCTTCACCGGCGACACCAAGTTCAACAGCGCAACCTCCACAGGTGACGCCCAGTTCCAGAACGCGAGCATCACCGGCCGAGCTGATTTTGACGGCACCGAGCTGCAATGCGGCCAGACGTCACCCAGCTGATCCCGTTGCTCGATGCTGTCCTGCCCATTCGGGGCGTGGTCGGCAAGCCGCGTCGGCGTCCCGGCGGCTCTACGCAGACCGAGGCGATGACCACGACAAGTACCGGCGCCTGGTCCGAGCCCGGAGCATCACCCCGTTGATCGCCCGGCGAGGTTTCGAGCATGGTTCCGGTCTGGGCAAGATTCGCTGGCCAGTCGAACGCACCTTCACCTGGCTCAGAGGTTTCCGCAAGTTACGCATCCGCACCGAACGCCGAGCTGACATCCATCAAGCCACCCTCAGCCTCGCTTGCTCGATCATCTGCCTCCGCAAACTCATTCTGAAGCTGATCTTTTTGCCCGGACCGCCGACCAGGATGAGCTTGCCGGCCCTGACTACGATGTCGCCCCGTCTCCGACGATGGTGGTGCTGTAGGGCCGCCGGTCGCCGAGTTCGCCCACACAACCCTCAACACCCCCGGGTGCGCCGGGCTCACCGGCACGACCTTCAACAGCAATGCTAATTTTGACTACGCGCCCTTCAACAAACGTAGGCAACTTCGAAAGCGCCACCTTCAACGGCAACGCCGAGCTCGACGAGATCCTCGCCAACGCGACTGTCTCCAACGCGATCGCGTATGCGCACGATGTCGACACCGACGCGGCCCCTACCTCGAATAACGGGTCAGTATCCGACGCATGACGCGGCACATCGTCTGGCTTCCAGTCATCCCCGAACCCGAACTCACCGACGACATCCACGCAACCCTGCTCCTGTAAGGCAACCTCGGAATACCTTTTCAATAAGATGCAGTGATGCACCAATCAAGGTTAACTCATCCGACCCGCAGGACCTTTTCCATTCGCCGGACGATCAGGCTCGACCCCAAGGGACGCTTGAACCACTTCTATATCCTTTTGAAGTTTAATTACGGCCACCGACATACTCTTCAGCATTTCAGCGTACACCCCTGGCACCAAGCCTGCTACTTCGTCAGACTCGGTCACAACTTTTTCCACCGAGCTAATTGAGCTTGAAAGGAGATCCCGAAGCTCGGCGCAGATCGACTTATTTTTCGATAGCATGCCATACAAGCCCGGCCAATGAGCAGTTGAGTTAATCTCAACCAACCGTCGGCGGACAACCTCGACTCCCCTAAGATACGCCTGCGCCTCCTCCTGCCGTCCCACCGCCGACAAGCAGTCACCGACAGCACTCAACGACACGGCAAGCTCCCCAGCCCGCACCGTGCGCCGCCGCACTGCGAGCCCAGCTGCTCCAACGGACGTTCCCTCTTCTGCGCCCACTGCTGCTGGCCTCACCGCAGTTGCAGTTCGCGACGAAGCCGATCGACAAGCCGACCACCATCGACTTGCCCACCCGCCACGGCCGGGTGCGGACACTCGTCTACGCGCCGACCGAGGGCGACATCGCCGCGCAGCGTGCCGCCGGGCAGCGCCCTCCGGTGCACTTGATCACCCACGGCGGCGCGTTCATCCTTCGCTCGCCGAAGCAGGAGGACAACGTTGCTCGTTACCTGGCCAGCGAGGTCGGCTGCTACGTGCTGGTTCCCGACTTCGACACGGCACCGCAGGTCCGGTTCCCGGTCCAGGAAGAGCAGTGCTACGACGTCTTCCGCTGGATCCACGAGCAGGCCGCGCAGCACGCGTGGGACGGCGACCGGATCTCGGTCGGCGGGGCCAGCTCCGGTGGCAAGCTGGCGCTCAACGTCGCGCTGATGGCCATCGATGACGACTACTACCGGCCGGTCGCGGTCTCCAGCGAGTTCGGTGTGGCCAACGTGTCGTTACCCGATTCGGAGCGCACCTCGAGCAAGCCGAGGCCGGTCGTCGCCCCCGGCCTCATGAGCCTGGTCCGTCAGACCTACTTCCACGGGGTCGACCTGACGTCCCCGCTCGCTTCGCCGGCGCTGCATCCGCGCCTGGCCGAGCTACCGCCCGTCCTCATCGAGACCGCTGAGCTCGACACGCTCAAGCACGAGTCCAACGCCCTCGCCCGCGATCTGATCGCCCAGGGCGTGGCCGTGACCCACCGAGAGTTCCCCGGGGTCGACCACAGTTTCACCCACGTCAAGCCCGTCGAGACTGCCCGTGCGGCCATCGAGCTCATCGGCGAGCACCTCGCATCGGCCTACACCGCGGCGATCCAGTCCAGGTAACGACCAGCAGGAGTCCACACCATGAGCAGCACACCCGACGCCAGCTCCGTCTGGCTGGTCACCGGCAGTTCCCGGGGCCTGGGCCGCAAGATCGTCGAGGCCGCCCTGGAGCGCGGCGACTGCGTGGTCGCCACGGCTCGCCACCCGGAATCGCTGGCCGACCTGACAGCGAAGTACGCCACGACGCTGCGGACGACCACCCACGACGTGAAGGTCCGCGCCCACGCCGACGCCGCGGTCGCACTGGCCCACGACGCGTTCGGCGGACTCGACGTGCTGGTCAACAACGCCGGATACGCCAACCTCGAAGCCATCGAGGACGCCAGCGAGGACTCGTTCCGCGATCAGATCGAGACCGACTACTTCGGCACCGTGCACACCACCCGCGCCGCGTTGCCAGCCCTCCGGCAACGCGCCGCCGACGACCGCACACCGCACATCATCAACGTCAGCAGCCTCGGTGGCCGACTCGCCTCACCCGGTCTCGGCGCGTATCAGTCGGCGAAGTGGGCCATCGGCGGATTCACCGAGGTCCTCGCCCAGGAAATCGCTCCACTGGGCATCAAGGTGACCGCCATCGAGCCCGGCGGCATGGACACCGACTGGGCCGGCTCGTCGATGACCATCCCGACAGTGTCGGCGCCCTACCAGGCCACCGTCGGCGCCGTGGCGACCCAGCTCGGGGCGATGCGACCACTAGGCGACACGGACAAAGTCGCGCAGGTCGTCCTGCAACTCGCCGACATGGATGAGCCTCCATTGCGGCTGCTGCTCGGCAGCGAGGCATACGCCTACGCCACCGGCTACGCCCAGAACCTGCACGCCAGCGACGCTCAGTGGCTGCCACTGACCCGCTCCACCGACCGCGACGACGCCACCGACACCGACCGCGACCCGCTCGGCGCGCTCGCGAGCAACCCCGAGAGCATCGTCCGCCGGTTCATCGACGAAGTCATCAACGGCGGCAACCACAACGTGCTCGGCGAAATCTGGTCCGACGACCTGGAGTGGCACGGCGGCAGCCTCGGCGACATCCACGGACTCGCCGCCTACAAGGCATTCGCCGCCGCCAACGGCGCCGGCGCGTTCAGCGGAATGCACCTCGACGTCAAAGAAATCATCACCGCCGGCAACAAGGTAGTGGTCCGCTTCACCAACAGCGGCACCCAGGTCGGCGAGTTCATGGGGACACCCGCCAGCGGCAAGCACGCCGAGTGGCTCGGCATCGGCATCTACACCGTGCAGAACGGCAAGATCACCGAAGGATGGTTCGGCGAAGACATCCTCGGGATGCTGCTGCAGCTCGGCATCCGGACTTTGCCGGGCTGAGACCGGCCGGTTGCGTTCCCACTGGTACGCAGGCGAGGCGGTCGCGGCACGGTGAAGGTCATCGGGGCAGCAGATCGGCGACCGCCGGTTGCGCCGGATGTTCGATAGGAAGCGCGGCCGATCCTCTCACCAATTTCACTGGGGCACAGCTGGGGCAAAGGCCCTTCCAGAACCGCACTCAACCGCTCTGAAGTGCACCCAGCTGCCCCAGACTGCCCCAGCCGACCTGCGGATTCACCAAAACCGCAGGTCAGGAGGCCTTGCGCACCTCACTGGCATTGGCAGTGAGGGGGTCAGGGGTTCGAGTCCCCTTAGCTCCACATCGTAAGGAACCCCTTCGTTTCAGCCCTTCGGGCTGGTCGGAGGGGTTTTTGCGCTCCGGGCTCGATCTTCGGTGATCGGCTTGCGGCGTGATCTTTGCTCCTGGTGGGGCAGAACTGGAGCACTACCCCACCCCCGATATGGCGTCGGCGCGGTGTTCCTGCTGTTCGCGGGCCCGGCCGACCGATGACCCCCACCGTGGCAAAGAGGGGGACAGCCAGCGCCACCCGCCCCCTGTCGGCCACACTCGGTGACGGCGTTGGCGGTGGCGGGGCCGCCGTGTGCCAGCGGCGCTCGAGATCGTCGAGCAGCCGCTGCTCGACCTCCGGGGCGACGTGGGAGTAGGTCTCGATGACCCGATTGTCGAGGTGGTGACCGAGCCGACGGGCCTGGGCGATCTCCGGTGCGCCGCCGGCGATCAGCCAGGTCTTGTGACTGTGCCGCAGCCCGTGAAAGGTCAACCCGGGCCGCACCGCCGCGCAGCCCGCCTTCGCGCCGGACGCTCCCTGCCGTCGACCGCGAGACGGAAGACCCGCCGCAGGAACGTCGACCGCCACAACCACGTCCCACTCGGCGTGGTGAACACGAACTCGTACCGGTGCTGCGCGAGATGCTCGCGCAGCAGTGCAACCAGGAACGGCGGCAGCGCGATCGTCCGCGCGGAGGCTCGGGTCTTCGGCGGACCGAGCCAGCGCATCGCCCCCGACTCGTGCAATGCCCCCACCAGCGGATCGATCACGATCACCCCGCGTCGCAGATCGAGATTGTCCCGATGCAGACCGGCCAGCTCGCCCCAACGACACCCGGTCCACGCCGCAGTGATCACCAGCAGCTGCGCGATCGGCCCGCCGAGCAGATCGGCCTGCTCGGCGATCCGCACCACCTGCTCCGGCGTCGCCCGCCGTGACCGTCGACCCCGGCGCCTCCGCCGACGCGCCGGATTGAACGGAATCAGTCGCTCATCGACCGCATCCGTCAACAGCATCGACAGCAGGTTCAGCTGCGAGCTCACCGTCGACGGGGCGTACCCGGCCCGCTCCAGCTCTCGGACCCATTCGGTCACATCCAGCGCCGTGATCGCGCCCAGCGGCAGGTCTCCGAACTTCGGCAGGATGTGACACCGCAACCGGCTCCGGTAGCGCTCGATCGTCCGCGGATCCAGATCCAGCGAGCGGAACCACCGCGCCACCCACTCGGCCACCGTCACCGCGCTGTCCGCCGGATCGATCCACACCCGCCGACGCCGATCCACCTCCAACCCCGCTGCGTAAGCAGCAGCATCACGCCGCGAGCCAAATCCAGACACCGAACGAACGCTTGAACCTTGCCACTGATACCTCACCCGCCACGACCCGCTGCCGCACTGCTCTACCCACGCCACAACTACCTCCACACCCAGACGACGACCAACGAACCGTTGCCCGCAACGGTGTAGTTCCCCAGCGCAGCTGTCTCCAACGTCATCCCACAGTTCCGACGACTCGGTCGACCAACCACAACTCAGGATGAGTTCACATACAAGAATGCCGCTGTGCGGGTCTGAACGACGGGCATAACCAGTCGATAACTGGTTCGGCGCAGGTCTTCGCAGCGGAGGACCGCTACTGGTTAGTAGTTTTCGCGGGACGCGGGAGGCCACGGCGTGTTCCGAGGAAGCTGTAACAGATCCGTCGTCGTTAACGCTCTACCGTAGTAGACCTGCAGCTCCGAGCGCATTCTGGGACGGAGAGTTCGTGGCTTACCAGCACCTGTTCACCCCTGACTCGGTAGACATCGCCTCGTCGGCCAGCGAAGGAGGCGCGGATCCTCACGACGACGAAGCCTATGTGTTCGACGACGAGGACGTCGTCCTTTCCGTCAACGTGGCGATGGCGACCCAGCGCCCGCTGTTGGTGTACGGCGCCGCAGGTTCCGGCAAATCGACCCTGGCGCCCAACATCGCCAGGATCCTCGAGTGGAAGTTCGCCCACCACGTGATCACCTCTCGAACCGAAGCGGAAGACCTGCTTTGGCAGTTCGATGCGGTCGAGCGGTTAAGCGACGCGAACGACGGCAAGGCCAAACCGGCCGCCGACTACTACCGGCAGGGCGTCCTCTGGCGAGCCTTCACCGGCGGACCGACAGTCGTTCTGATCGATGAGATCGACAAGGCTGATCCCGACCTGCCGAACGGCCTTCTTGCTCCGCTCGGCTCGTTCGCCTTCACAAGCCCCGCCGGAGAAACGATCTCGGCTCCACGAGACGGCCGTCCACTTATCGTCATCACGAGCAACGACGAACGCGAACTGCCCCGCCCCTTCCTTCGCCGCTGTGTCGTCCTGGCGCTCAAGCCCCCCACCATGGAGCACCTCCTCAAGGTCGCTGCCGCGCACTTCGGCAGCAATATCGACTTCGGGATCGTGGAAGCCGTCGCCGACAAGGTGCTGATCGAGCAGGAGAAGGCAGTCAACCACGGCTACCCGCCGCCGAGCACCGCAGAATTCTTGGACACCCTGCGCGCCTGCCGCCGGTTGGACATCGGTTCGGACTCGCCGGAGTGGCGGCATTTGACGATGGCGACCCTGGTGAAGACGGCGGCCGTCCGGAACTGACCATGCGACCGTCGATCTTCCTCGGGGACGCACTGGAAGCGCTGCACCGACTTAAGCCGGACAACCCCCAGCAGGCAGCCAAGATCCTGGAGATCCTGAACGTCGAGTTCGCCACCGCTCCCAGGGCGCCCAGCAGCGACCGACACGCCCGTGGGAGTGAACCACTGGTCCCAGAGCCGCCTGTCGGCACCACCTCCCCGGCGACTCCCCTGCTGCCGGCCGCGGGCCGGAGCGTGCCGTCAGCAGTTTCCGTCACCGAACGCGCGAGGCCGGCGCTCCCGGCGGGCCGATTTTCTGCCTTGCCACCGGCCACCGAACCGCCTCCGTCGACGGCGAGGTTCTTCGATCCGCTGCTGCGTCCCGAATGGACCCGGGGTATCCTGTTCGCCGTGGCGGCCACCGAAGTCGCCAGCCGCGAAGTCGACGTCCCGCGAACGGTCGAGCTGATGGCCGTGCGGAAGCCGCCGCGCCGGCTTCCCCGGCGGCGGCGGTGGAGCGTCCGCTTGGGCGCGCAGTTCCTAGTCGACCTAGGGCCCGGAATGGCGCCCTACCGCGCGGATCGCACATGGCTGCTCGAAAAGCTCGGCGACGCGGTGGGCCACGAGCGCGTTTCGGTCCTCCGTTTCGCCGGATGCCCGCTGCGGGCTGCCGGTCCGGGTCCACGCTCGACGTGGCGGCCATACCAGCCACCGCCGCTCCGGGAGCCCGTGGTGGTCTTCAGCGACGCGTCAGTGTTCGACAAGCGGACCAGGCCCACGGACTGGATCGCGTTCGCGAAGATCGTCGCCAGGGCCGGCTCCTCGCTCACCTTGGTGACCCCGGTGGCCGCTGAGTCGGTTCCGCCGGAGGTTCGCGAGCAGCTGAGCGTGGTTGAACTGAGCCAGCGCACCACGATGGTGGACGCCCGCGCGGCGAACTCCCGGCGGCGGACATGACATCGGCGGACACCCGGCAGATCATCACCGGACTCCGTACGTCGGATCCGGATGTGGTCAAGCTTGCGGAAATCCTTTCGCTCGCGGCCTACATCGATCCGCCGCTGCTGCGCCGCGCCCGCCTCCGGCTGCTGCCGGCCACCGGCGCCGAGCTCGAAGGACGCTTCTGGTTCAGCCCGCTGGTCGAGCGCTCGGGGCTCGACCAGCTCCTGCTCTCCGTGGAAGTCGCGGACCTGATGCAGGAGGCCATCCGCCAGGATCCCGCCGCGTTGCACCGTGCGCACGAGCTGGTCGCGGAGGCGCACCACGGCCTCGATCCGGCCGTCGACCTCTTCGAGGACCTGGTGTGGCGGTGCCTGGTCCTCGACGACGTGGCCGGCGACGAATCCGAGCGGCTGCTTCAGCTGGCCGCCACGATGACGCAGGGCTCCAGCTCGGCCGGCAACATCGCTCGCTGGGTCCTCCGGCACGTCCCCCGGTTGCCTCAGCCGCTACGCGAGTCGGACGCGGCGGTAGCCCTGCAGTTGCTCGCCGCGGACGTGGTCGGCGTCGACGTCGCGGCGACGACGACGTCCGTGCCGGCCGGCGCGGCCCAGCTGGTCGCCGAGTTCGCGGCGACCGTATCGGCGGAGGACCAGATCATCGGGGCGCGCCTCACCTCGACCGGAATCGAACTGAGCCTGCCGCCGGGGGACGACGACCACGTCGTCAGCCTGCCTCGGCCGCCCGGGCAGATCGTCCGCGTCGCCTCGCCGTCCGGTGGTCTCGTGCGGCACGCGCGACTGACGACGGGCGCGCCCACCGCGGTCGGGTTCAGCCAGCTCGCGACCGTCGACCTCGTCAAGGGCACCAGCGAGGAGACCGGCTTTCCCGGCACCATCGTGTCAGCGGCCGCCGACGATGAGCTGAAGACGTGCGCGCTGGTCTTCGACGACCATGCGGTTAGGTTCGGACGCTTCGGCGAAGAGCCTAAAAACTGGCGGGTCCTCCACGGTGGAACGCCGCCGGCTGTCGCGGTCAATCCCAAGGGCGATCTGGTTGCCGTCGCCCGGGATGATCAGATCGAGTTCTGGCGCTCCGACGGCACGCTGAGGAACTCCGAGCGCCTGCGGCACCGGCTGACCCGCCTCGAGTTCGCTGGCAAGAGGCTTCTCGGCTTGTCGGAAGGCAAATTGATCGAGGTCATCCGGCGAACCCCGAACACCAATGTGCCGACGATCAGTCATCATCTTGCCACCGGCCTGACGACCGACAGGGAAACCGGAGACTTCATTCTGTGGAATGGCAGACAACTATGGCTTTACGATGATTTTTCGCTGATCACTCAACTACTAGTAGATCCCGCACGCGAATCGATCCACGCCTCCCAAGTGGTCACCCGCGGAGGACTCGTCGCCGTAGCCAGCCAAAATTCCTTGTACCTTTGGAACCTGTTACCTACCCCGAAAGGTTACGACAGCCCCGTCGAGGTGGAACACAGCGTTCAAGGGATCGCGATTCCACCGCAGCACCCTCCCGTCTTCTCCACCGATCAGGATTACGACCTGTTCGAAGTCGGCCCAGACGGCCCCCGGCGCATCATGCCGATGGGCTTCCCAGCCACCCAGCTGATCGCCGGCCGGGCAAGCTCACGCCTGCTCGCGGTGGGATCCGGCGGCGCGCTCGAGGTCACTGGAGCCGCCGGCGGCCCGGCTTTCGTGTTGACTCCGGAAGCTCGGCCTTCGCCGCCGAAAGAGCGGACTTCGCTTGCGGCAAGGAGATGGGATTCCGAGGAGGCCCGACCCGACGCCGCCCGCGGGCTGGAAGGTGTGCCGCACACCGGTGAGGCGATGACCGCCAACGGCATGCTCGTGGAGCCCCAAGCCGAAGACTTCCGCCCGCCAGCAGAGGCACCCACCAACCCGGAGTGGTTCAAGAGCGCCGTGTTCTACGAGGTGCTGGTGCGCGCGTTCGCCGACTCGAACGGCGACGGCACCGGCGACCTGCGCGGGCTGGCCGCCCGCCTCGACTACCTGGCCTGGCTCGGGGTCGACTGCCTGCTCATCGGTCCCATCAACGCGTCGCCCCTCCGCGACGGCGGGTACGACATCAGCGACTTCCGCGCGGTGCTGCCGGAGTTCGGCAGCGTCGAGGACTTCGTCTTCCTGCTCAACGAAGCGCACCG